>JAYTAK010000235.1:0-10617 GCA_043737515.1 Candidatus Kuenenia sp.
CCCCGGATTTCTGAACGGCGAATACTACGATTCCGAAGGCCCCCGCTACGGCCTCGCGCTCGCGCGCATGGTGGCCCACATTACGTATCTGTCGGAAGACTCGATTGAACTGAAATTCGGTCGTCGGTTACAGGACAGCGATCGGTTCGCATTCAGCATGCAGAAGGAAACCGAATTCCAGATTGAAAGTTATCTGCATTATCAGGGCAAGCGATTCGTCCAGCGTTTCGATGCGAACAGCTATCTGTATCTGACGCGGATGATGGACTATTACGACCTGTCCGAGGGATTCGCGTCACTTGCCGATGCGCTGAGTCAGGCTCAGGCGCGTTTTCTGGTCGCGTCGTACGACACCGACTGGCTGTTTCCGACCAGTCAAAGTCGCGAGCTGGTTTCAGAACTGCTGCGAGTTCGCAAACACGTCTCGTTTGTTGAACTCCCCTGTCCCTACGGCCACGATTCATTTCTGATCGATCTTGAACCGCTCGCCCGAATGGTCGGCCCGTTTCTCGACCGGACGTTCGAAACCAAGTGCTTTGTCCAGACAACGAATATGGGTTGAAGCTGTAGGCCGGACCAAGCGCAGCGCCGTTCCGGCAGGTTGGGATTAACGTGGGATAAGCTTCCAGCTTGTCACTACAGTTCAAGAGGCATGCAGATCTCTCCAATCGCATCCCAACCCACGCCGAGAATCTCTTGGGCGGAGGGAGTTTTGTTGGGAGAGAACAGAACGCTCTTCACAGCGATTAACCGCTTAATCGCTCGAGGGCCAACATAATTCGCGAGCTGCAATGAAGTGGATTCCGGCGAGCGGGGGATGTTAATCCCCTGATAGACACCGGTCAAACTCACAATTCTCCTTGAATGACTTGGGCAATCTCCATTTTTCAACTCCTCAGTGGGGAGTTTTGGACATGCAGCCGGCCGCAACGCGGCACAATGTGAAAGCTCGGGGCATCGCCCCAGGAATCGGGCAATCTCGAACACGAATGCCTGAAGGGGCGGGATTGAGGAATGCCTCATCATTTCGCCCCAACGGGCAACGTCGTGAAGGATTTTGATCAGATAAAACGCGGCGAAAGTTGATCTTTGGCCGAGTACACGGCGTGAGTGTTTCGGCCGCGAAGCGGCGACAGCATGTAGCCACGGGCGTCAGCCCGTGGATGCGGAATCATCAGGGATTGTGAGTTCCGAAGGGACGACAGCACCGGTCCAACCCACGCTTGCTATCGCCCCATTCGGGGCTGTCGGTCAATCTGGTTCCGCCCGACCGTGGGTTTCACCCACGGCTACATGCTGTGGCCACTTCGTGGCCGAATCCGTGATCATGGCCAACTCGCACGCAGGTCCGATTGCCGCGGAATTCGAATTTTGGTAATTTCCCGTTCGACTTTTGATGATCCTGATTCCCAGCGGGCTCCTACCTCAAACAGAGTTGGGATGACTGGAATGTTCGCTAGTGATACTGCATAAACTTTGCGAACTGCTTTTGAGCAACGATGTGACTCGGATATTTCCGTGACTGATATTTAATCACAGTGTCGTGTTCAAGATCGAAGTCGTATGGCGACTCTCTATATTGCTTAATCTGTCGATGCGTCAGAAGTACGACGCAGCATCTTCTACCCACCAGCATTTTCACAGGTATCCTTTTGGCCACGCTATCAACTCCGAACCCGCCCCAGCGAACAATGCGGTGAACCGGAGCCCGCTACTTGCTCGACTTAAAATTGAAAATTGAATCAGCGGTCCCGGTTACCGCTGCCGTTATGGTTCCAAGGCAAACATGATGTGGGTGATCGAGCAGAACGTGTTCCCCGCAGACGAAGAGCATCGCATGATCAGCACGCTGGCATCGCTCAATCTGAGCCACGAAACGTTCACTAGTTCTAATCTCAGGTCAAGGTTGCCCACAGTAGATCCGAAAACCGTTTTGCGTGGATCCTGCTGGCTATTCCAGCAATTTCAGGCTCAACCGTCGTGGCGGTCCGATCTGTGGGGCAACGAACCTGCATTTGAGTACCGAAATTACTCCGCTAGGTATGCGACGTTCCTCCTCAACTATCCGTTTACTTCAGTTACCTTCCACGAGCTTTGCTGGAAGCGTGATGAATTCCTGCCGTACGATTCGTCTGCAGCATTTATTCGCCCAGATACCGGGCTCAAGTCAATTGATGGCCAATTGGTTACGGGCGGCACCTTTGCCGACTGGATGGAGAAGTGTCAGATCCTTCAACTCCGGGGTGCGGCGCAGCTCATTGTGTCTCATCCACGAAAGATTCACGAAGAGTATCGTTGCATCGTCGTTGACAACAACGTGATAGCTGCCAGCCAGTATCGCCCAGAGTATCACTGTGGGTGCCCTGACTCTGTGTCTCAATATGTGAGGCACATTTCCAATACCGTCACCCCGCCGAGTCGGGTCTATGCTATTGACATTGCCATCACGCAGGAGGGACCATACGTTATCGAGGTTGGTTCCGTCTGTTGTGTTGCTCTGTATGAAGCGGATGCGACATCCGTTGCAACACACTTGTCCGAAGTAGTAGAAGACGCATAACAAGGCGATGCGAGCCGAGTTGCGGTGGTTCGTTTTCGCACTAAACAGCGTCACTCGCCGCAACCGGGTGATCATGTCGTTCGTTGCTGAGTATTTGGAGACGCAGATCTGAGCGATACGAATCCGTATGCGGCACCGGAAACTACAGACGGAAGAACTACCGCTCGGCCACCTCGCGGTTCATCCCTCCGGTATGTCCGCGCACTGTTCTATTTCCACGTTTTTGTCGTATGTTGGTTTGCCGCTTTCACACTTTCTGATACCGGCCAGATCAAGGTTCCAGACGTTGTTAATATGCTGTTCGATTTCCGTCCCGTTCAGATGCCACTTGTATTCACATGGATGCTTTGCCCACCCTTGATGGCCGTCGCGGCTGCCAAGCTCACACATCGATCAACGGCGTTTCGGGCTGGGCTTGTCGTGAGCGACGCGTTACTGTCTGCGTTTCAAATATGGGTGATGCTTCCGTTGGTACAATGACCTCGGCATATGGCGCATTGATTGAGACGTTGCGACAATGAATCGCAACGAACAAAGCATTGAACCGGGGTTGCCGTCCATCGTTTCACACTCAAGGCGTCAACCGTCGGCAACATCGTTTACGGCTGCCATTCGACCCCCAAAAAAAAGCCCGAAACAGGAGTACCGCACCTTGCCATACGTCATGGTTGACATCGAATCTGATGGCCCGATTCCGGGTGACTACTCTATGATTTGTTTCGGTGCAGTCATCGTCGAACCGGAATTGAATCGCACGTTTTATGGCAAGCTCAGACCGATATCTGACCGCTTCGTCCCTGAGGCACTTGCGGTCAGTGGATTCACGCGTGAGGAATGTCTCGAATTTGATGATCCAAAAGACACGATGCATCGGTTTCAGGAATGGCTGGCGTCCAATTGCAAGGGACGCACGATGTTCATCTCGGACAACAATGGCTTCGATTGGCAGTTCATCAACTGGTATTTTCATCACTTCATCGGAAAAAATCCGTTCGGCTTTAGCTCAACAAACCTTGGTTCGCTTTACAAGGGCCTGCAAAAAGACACGTTTGTTAACTTCAAGCATCTGCGAAAGACAAAACACACGCACGACCCGGTCGATGACGCGCGTGGCAATGCAGAAGCCTTGTTGCAAATGAAAGAAATGGGCCTGAAGTTCAGCTTCGCGTAATGCCGACGCGGACGAACAGAATCGGGATGGATGATGCCGGTGCCATGCACCAGATGTCCACTGCTTACGATCGAATGCATAGGCTAAGCCACCACGGAATTTCGTCCAATGACAGATGAGTCGCAATCTTCTAACAACAATCCGCCCCACCCTTCTGCCTCCAATCCTCGCCAACGTGCCCTGCCAATGGGATCCTCGTTTAATGATCTTTTCCGTGGCGGTCGCTCGGTATGGCTCAAGATTATTGGCGCAGCGGTAGCCGCACCATTGGCAACAGTTGTCGCTGGTGTTCGCGCCTCAGGCGGTGGCGGTTCGCCAATTCCCACCGATCCGGCTACTGTATCCGCGATCCTATTCGGGGCAACGCTGGTTGGGGCTCTTGTCGGATCGGCCCTTGTGCTGAAGGACATTGTTTGCCGAAGAAAGAGTGAAGGGTTGCATGTTTCATTTCCCCTAAGATTGATGTTTGGGTTTGGGATCTTCTCACTACTTTTCGTCTGGGTGCCTTTGGGCTTTTTGTTGTCAATCTTATGTGCAATGTCTGTCTTGCTGGAGTTGTAAACGCAAAGCTGACAAAACACTGAAACCGAGTGGGTGTGGCTGGCATGCCACCGAGGACAGGCTGTTAATCTGAGAGGCATGAATGCGATTGGTGTATCTCAGACCATCGAATTGAAGCCGTTACTTATGGTTCTTTATCAATGGCCCGCTTATTCACTGGGATTGCATCATCTGGAATTCATTTGACTTCGCGAGTAATCGGGACTTTTTTTAGCCACGAAACAGCACAAAAAGCACAAAGAAAGCAAAGCACGATCCATGAAATGAGTGATTCTTTGTGTCTTTTGTGCCTTTTCGTGGCTAGAAAACAACACATCCTGTCGGGCTGTCAGATTCCCAACAACTAAGCGGGCCACTGTTCTTTATAGAGGGCTGTAGACGGCTTGGTTGACCACTTACCGCCAAAACATCCATTCCTGTGGTGAATGGTTGGAAAAGCATGCAAAAACGCCAGTTTCGCCCGACACCATCAATCGGCGGAATGCCAGCCCCCCCGCTTTCATATTCCTGCCCATCATTTTCCTGCCGTCGGAGGCATTGGCAGGAATATGCGGGGCAGGAATATGCAGGAGGCTACGAGCGAGTGCTTCCATGGCGATTGCTGTGCGGATTGATCTAAGGGCAACGGGCATCCGATGTTTCAAGAATGGGCGTGGCTGGCATGCCGCCGAGGACAGGCTGTTAGCTTGGGAGACTTGGATACTATTGGGTCATTTCAAATCCTGGATTGCGTGCGATTCCTAATGAATCTCAAGAGGGCCATAAATCGCTTGTTTGATGATATGGCGTCAAAACATCAATTCTTAATGTGAATGGTTCGAAAAGCACGCAAAAACACAGATTCGGCTCCCCGCAATCAATCGGCCGGATGCCAGCCACACCCATACCGAGTTGCCGATTTTTGGTTTTTGAAATGGATGCTCGCTCGAGGCAATCGAGTTGGCTTTGTAGTTCGAATTCAGACGTGCTTACATGAGAATGCCGAAGGATATCATACTTGCCGATTGCGTCGGGCGATCCGACTGTGTGCAGTTCTCCACTCGCTGCGGATCAGTGTCCGGCGTAGCTTTTCGCGATAGAGGTGAACTTGAAACACACTACACCGTCCAATCGGCATTGGCTCTGCCTGACGATCCCATGACCACAACAATCAACGCGAGCATGTCGCAAATTGGTGAACAAGTTGGAGCATTTCAAATCGTGGGTCAAGTGAATTTCCGTTTTGATGATGGTTTGTTTGCTGTTTTCGCACATGGATTTGACTTCCTTATAGAGCCTGACCAAGTCGATGTTCCTGTGGTTCTCGGATCCTGGGTGCGATTGACGATCTGCGATTTTACGCTCTACATTTGATTCCGATCGCCAATTCAAAGCAGCGAGAGCCAAGTGCCGGAACCCTGCAACCTGGTGATACGGGTCATTCTGTTGCGAAGCCAAAGCTGGAGTGAAATCGGGGGTGCCGGTGCTAGGGAGTCGTCGCGGAACGGCCGATGGCCATCGTGCGCGGCACGACGCCGACCGTGACGGGCGTAATAGTCACTCTGATGACACTTGTTGTCAGATTCGCATCAGAAGCAGTTCCGATTCCTGCTCGGGTTGGATGAATGCCTCATGTTTTCTGCATTTTTCAGGTTCCGGCAGTTTTGGCATGAGAATCGCGATTCAAATTGCCCATGTGTTGATTTCAAGGGTTTCTTTCCAGGACAGAAAGAAGGAGCAGAAAGATGAAGAGTTTAATTGTTGCGGCCAGTGCTGTGTTGGCACTGAGTTTGGTCGGTTCAAGTGATGCGTCGGCTCAGCACTATGGGTGCAACTCCGGCTACGGCGGCGGCTACGGCGGTAATTATGGAGGCTACGGATACGGCGGTGGATATTCGTCACCGCGGCTTTCGGTTTCCGTGGGCTACGGAAACTACAATGGATATTCATCGCAGAATTATGGAAACTCAGTTTTCAATTCTGGTTACGGTGGCAACCATGGATACGGTGGCAACCATGGATACGGTGGGCATCGCACATGGCACGACACCACGCATTTGGACTACCACGCGCCTTCGCTGGTTCCTCACAATGGTCACTACGATTATGTCCCCGGACATTACGATGTGCATCGCACCGGCCACTGGGATCGTCACGGTCATTGATTTCTAACGTGGCACACGCCTGTCGGCTTGTGGTCGGCAGGCGGCTTGATGCTGTCGCCTCTGACAGCCTGCATAGCGACCGTGGCTGATCTGCCGCGGTCGCTCTTTTCTTTCCTTTATGCACAGGAGCCCGATGTCATGATGATGTCAAGAATTCTCTTCGCTGCGGCACTCACAATTGTCCCTTCACTTGCCGCATCGACCGTCTACGGTCAGTACGGATTCCATGTAGATCATCATGACCATGTCATTCGTGACAGCCACGGTCATGTCATCGGTCGTTATCACCGAGACGTGATCCATCATGATGCACAACACATCGTGCCGCACATGGACAACGTGAATCACGGAACCTATTACCGTCACGGTGGGCATTCTTATTATCACCCACAAACCGCCGTGCTCGGAACTCTGCAGGCTCCACCGACACCGCAGGAGATCACTTTTGGCGGCTACGGTCATGTCGATGACCTTGCGATGCGGCTGGAAACTCTGATGAATGAGTTGTGTCTGGATCTGTACTACAACTATTCACACAATCCGGAGTTCCTTGTGACATACTCCGAGGCGTATTCGCTGCTTGAAACAGCAAGGTTTATTCACGCCGCAGAACATGCGCACGACCGTGATGCCATCAGTCGCAAACTTGGCGGAGCAGACGCTCTGTTTCACCATGTTGAAGACGATGTGCTTGGCTGGTCTCGAGTGCATCACCGACAAATCGGTACGCTGGGAATCATCAGCAAGATGGACATGGCCGAATCTGTGCTTCATCATCTGATGCAGGATGTGGGCGTGCAGCCGGAGATTATCGAACAGGCACCCGCACCGAGCGTCGCAGGCCCAGAGCTTGCTCCACCACCGACGACGTTTCAACCACAGTAAGGGTTCGCGCTGAATTCACCTTGTCAATTCTCCACGGTGAAATCCGAAATCCGAATGTCGAAATCCGAAAGAAAATCGAAGCACAGATTTCAAAATTCGAAATCCGAATGTCGAAATCCGAAGGAAATTCGAAGCACGAATGTCAAAACATCCTGACTTGCCAGCGTGTTTAATTGTGATTTCGGTTTTCGGATTTCGTTGCATTTTCGCGTGGTTAGAGACGAGGCGGTTTCAACTGCTGTCTTCGGCATTCATAGAGCACGATGCCGGCAGCGACCGCCGCGTTCAGCGAATTGACGCCACCCAGCATTGGGATGGCGACATGCGTGTCGCAGAGTGCCAGCAATTCCGACGCGATGCCGGACGTTTCACTTCCAATGAGCACCACAGTCGGTCGCGCCAGATCCACTTCCCACACCATCGTCGCTGATTTCTCCGACGCGGCGATGATCTGAAACTCCGCCTGCTTCAGCATGACGATGGCCTCAGTCAGCAGCGGGACGCGAAAGATCCGTTGATGATTCACTGCCCCGGCCGAGGACCTGGCCACATGCGGCGTGATGGACGACTGATATCGTTCGCCGATCACAATACCGTCCAGTTTCATCGCGTCGCAGGAGCGGAGGATCGCCCCGAAATTGTGTGCGTCCTGAATGCGATCGCAGACGACAAACAATGGTGACAGTGCCGAAGAACCAGCCGCTGCAGAATTTGATGCGGCAAGCTGAGTCGCCGTGCGGGCAGCCAGCATCAGTGATGCGGAATCTTCGCAGGGAAATTCTCCCATGCGTGCCAGAAACCCCTGATGCTCGTACGTCTGGCTCAGTTGCGTAAGACGATCCGCGTCTGCGAGTTCCACTGCAATCTCCAGCGGCTCCGCCAGACGTTGGACATCGGCAAGTTCTGGCTCAGGCTGATTCGAATCGACGAAGAGTTCGACGATTGGCCATCGCCCTGCTTTCAAGGTTTCCAGCACGGCGTGTCTGCCCCAAAGCCAGCTTCTTTGATGGTTCCCGGCAAGTCCTGAGTGAGATCCGCGTTTTCGTGATTTCATTGCCGGAGTCTAACACGACGCCCGCGATCAGATTCCTCAAATTGGCGATAGGATCGCGAAAAGCCCTGGGATTGTGCGGGATTCTGCAAGTAATACTGACTCCCGATTGACATAGAACCGCCACCCACAATAATCGGCGTTAAAAAGGGGGCAAGAACCAATAGCCAAATGGCCCAGAGGGTGCTCCGCACTATTGGTTCCTGCCCCCTTTTTTCGCATCATCGCTCCCGTATCGGCATTCGTCAGGATCCTGGTTCTTGCTCGCAATCAAAAAAACGATCCCGCTTTACCTGCACGAAGAAGAACGTGAAGGTCTGCGCGCGGCAGGCAGATTCAATGCACAGTTGATGGATTTTCTGCGAGGGCACATCAAGGCTGGCATCAACACGCTGCAGCTCGACAAGCTGGCGAATCAATACACGCTGGACCACGGCCACAAACCGGCCTGTCTGGGATATCTGGGATATCCGAAGACGATTTGCACCAGCATCAATGAAGTCGTCTGCCACGGCATTCCGAATACTCGTCCGCTGAAAGACGGTGACATTATCAATGTGGATACCACGACGATCGTGAACGGCTGGTACGGCGACCAGTCCGAAACGTTTCTGATCGGCCCCGTCAGCAACAGCGCGAAGCGACTGGTGCAGGCCACGTTTGACGCCCTGTTTGTGGGGATTCATGCGGCCCGAAGGGGTGGCACGGTGACGGAAATCGGACGAGCCATTCAGTCTTTTGCGACAAAGGCGGGATTCTCCGTCGTGCGTGAATACCAGGGACACGGCATCGGTCGCGACTTTCATCAGGAACCCGGCGTGCCTCACTATCCGGTGCTCACGTCCAATCGCGATCTGCTGAAAGCAGGGACATGCTTCACCATTGAACCAATGCTCAACATCGGTTCGTGGAAAACGCGCGTCGATACCAAGGACAAGTGGACAGTCCGGACCATTGACGGCGCGTTGTCGGCTCAATTTGAGCACACAATTCTGATGACGGAATCAGGGCCTGAAATTCTGACTACGACTCAAAACGGACCTCAGGAAGGTCACAAGTTCTGAGCGGCTGCGGTTTTGCGTGCTCTAGACCTGGACCTTGTGGCAGCGCTTGCAGCGTACGGCAGCTCGAACAATCTTGCCGCATTTCGGGCAGCGTTTTGATTTCTTGGCCAATTTGGCCTTGGTTTGCGGTCGGAATACCATGTCTTATCGCTCCAGTGACGTGTGTGCTGAATTGTGGAAAGCTGCGAACTGTAGTCGGGGCGACTGGTTTCGACAATCGTGTCTTGTGGCTGAGAACGTGCCCGCGTACACCGGAAGTTCATTTGCAAGGCTGAGCACAACGTTTCATGACCCGCCGTCCGTATCGCTGCGGTAGGGATTGAACCGTACATATTCCCAATGACGGTAGAGTTCGCTCGAACGCACGAGTTGTTCATGGACGCCATCGACGGCGATCTTACCTTCATGAATCAGCACGATTCGCGAACACTTCTTCACCGTTGATAATCGCGTCGGCAGAAAAATCAGGGTGCGATTTCCTGAGATCCGCTGATAGGCGTCATCCAGCATCGCCTTCGTGGAGGCATCCAGCAGGATATTCGGCTCTTCGATCACCAGCAACGCGGGCTGACGCACGATGGCCCGCGCCAGGCTTAATCGAAACGCCTGTCCGCGATCCAGCGCTACGCCGTATTCCCCCAGCACCGTTTCGTAGCCCTTGGACAGCGTCCGCACAAAGTGATCGGCATGTACCAGCTTTGCCGCTTCCAACGCCTGTTGACGGGTAATATCTGTCTGGCCGCAGGTGATGTTTTCCAGCACAGTGGCGTTGAAGACGGGGTCGTTGCCACCGACCATGATGGCTTCGGCTCGGAGTGATTCCAGCGTCGCCACACGGATATCGCGACCATCAATCAGAATCTGGCCCTGGTCCGGATCAATAAACCGAGGGATCATACTGGCCACGGCGAACGCCGCTTCACGCTGCAGCGACAACAAGGCAAGCGTTTCACCAAAACTGACGCGAAGATCCAGTCCCCGGATCAAGCCCGGATACTGAGCGGGCGAAAATATGACCTGATCAAACATCAGGCTGCGCGACATCGGTTCCAGAAAGCTGGCCCCCGGAGCCTGACTCACCAAGGGCACGCGATTGATGAATGAGATGACTTCTGCCGCGCGTACATTTCCTTCCGTCTTCAGCGACTGCACGTCTTCAAACCGGCCAATGGCCACTGACA
>JAYTAK010000236.1:0-4595 GCA_043737515.1 Candidatus Kuenenia sp.
CAAGTCGCTCTGGGCCGTCAACATGATCGTCTTCGCCGGTGACCGCGCATCCCGAAAAACCCTCTCCCGGATCGGTGCCAACAACATCTTCGAATGGACGTCGCCGAACGATTCTGCTGCGACGCAGGAATTCACCATGGCACCCGTCGTCGCCAGGCTCCCGCCGCTTCCGACGATTCGAGTGCCCGCGCTGGCACTGACCGCCCTGACACTTTCGCTGGCGACGCTGATCCGCATGGCACGCCGCAAACTCCGCGCGACAACGCTGTGGACTGCCATGCTTTTGCTGTGTGCCGCTGCCGCGTCGTGGATCTGCGACGTCGGCACGTTCACAGCACGCTGGGGATCGCCCCCGGAGATTCCCGACGACGAAGCGCGGCGCGTCGTGACGCAGCTTCTGTCCAGCGCCTACGAAGCCTTCCGCTATCGAGGCGAAAACGAAGTCTACGATGCCCTGGCCATCAGCACCTCCGGCGACGTGCTCGAGGACCTCTATCTGCAGATTCAGCAGAGCCTGAGAATGGCCGAACAGGGCGGTGCCGTCGCGCGCGTGAAGCAGATCGACATCATCGAAGCTGTCCTGCAGACTCCGTCGTCAACAGGCAATCCACAGCAATCCGACTTCGCGTTCATTTGTCTCTGCCGCTGGAACATCTCCGGCACCGTCGAGCACTGGGGACACATCCATCAGCGCACCAATCAATTCCAGGCCAGCCTTCTGGTGGAACCCGTTCCTGAGCCATCGCACGACGGAGCCTCAACCGAACAGCACTGGAAAATCACCCGCATCGACGTCACCGACAGCCACCGCCTGCACTTCGAAACCCGCTTGAGACAAATCGAGGCACCCTGACTCTGACACGCCTGCCCGGGCCAGTCCATTTCTTTCTTCCTTCCCGCCCAACCCCGACCCCCGCGCGATCCCACACGCCGTAGGCCGGACCAAGCGCAGCGCCGTTCCGGCAATTGCCAGACACCCTGCCCAACCAGGCAAACGAATAAGTCTTTGCCTGTCAGGAACCGACGCGAAGCATGTGCGACAAAAGTAGACATCACTCTCTGAGTGATGAAGTGGCAAGCTGAAACGCTGGCGTTTCATCCCGTCGTCACTCAGATCGTCACTCAGAGAGTGACGTCTACTTTGATTTTGCCAATCAACGCCCCGCGCGTGGGTCTCAAGCCGAACGGACGCTGCGAGTGTCACGCAGTGTGCCAGACGATACCGTTAAAACGCTTCACGCAGAATTCCCAGCAGATCGGCCTCTGTCGGTTGCCGAGGATTCACCATCATCAGCCGCTTGATGGCAAAGGCTTTCGCGGCAAACCGAGGCAGTTGTTCCTCGCGTCCGCCGATGTCGCGAATTCGTTCCGGGATGCCGATCGCGCGCTTCAGCTTTTCGACGGCGGAGATCGCGAGTTCCGCTGCAGCCGCTTCGTCCCGGCCCGTCGTGTCCTCTCCCAGCAGCGTCGCGATCCGGGCGAACGTCGCACGTCGCTCGGGCAGATTGAACCGCATCACGAACGGCAGCAACAACCCGTTTCCCGCACCGTGAGACACATGCAGTTCGCCGCCCATCGGATATTCCAGAGCATGCACGACAGCCACTGCACAATTGGAAAACGCCATTCCCGCCAGCGTTGCTGCGAGGCTCATGCCCTCACGCGCTTCACGATTGCCTGGTTCGCGCACGGCGGTGACGAGATGCCTGCCGATCAGCGAAATGGCTTTCTCCGCGAGACATTCTCCGAGGGGAGTTCGCCCTTCGTAGGCGGCCGTTTCGTTCTCGGCCAGTTCCATCGAACAGAAGTCCACCGCCGTGCAGGCTTCGATCGCATGTGTCAACGCATCGATCCCGCTGTCGGCCGTGACCTTCGCCGGGCATGACAATGTCAGCTCCGGGTCCACCACGGCGATTGTCGGTCGCAGGTAGTTGCTGAGCGTGCTGACCTTGAGCGCATTTGCCGTATCGGTGAGCACCGCCGCATGTGACACCTCGCTGCCTGTCCCGGATGTCGTCGGCAGACAAACCAGTGGCACAACGGGACCGGGAATGCGATCCCAGCCAAAATAATCGCTCGGCACCCCGCCATGCGACAACCCCGCCGCCGTGATCTTGGCCAGATCCATATTGCTGCCGCCACCCAATCCCACGATCACATCCGGCTGATACCGTCGAGCCCGGTCCAGAGTCCTCAGCGCGGATTCCACCGATGGCTCCGGTTCGCCGCCGTCAAACACATCGACATCCAGTCCCGCATCCACCAGCGGCGTCCTGACCTGTTCGAGAATGCCGTTCCCCGCGAGGACTCGATCGGTCACCAGAAACACCCGCCGAAATTTCCGCAGCAGCACCAGGGCCGGCAGTTGCCTCACCGCTCCCCAGCCAAAGACCAACTGCCCCGATGTGTGAAACTGCCAGACAGTACGCATGTGACAATGACTCCTGAATTTTTCGAAGCACTCTACCGAATTCTATGTGCAGCTCCAGATTGGTTTTGAAGGAAAAATCGAGTGTGGGAGAATAATCGTTTAACGGCGAGCCGTAGGCGTAGGCGAAAATTCTCTTCCGTCTACGCCTACGGCTCGTCGTTAATCGAATGGCGCTCCCAAAAATCACGCACATATACTCCACGCGGTCAAGACCGAGAGAATTGGCGAGCGGCATGCGTCAGCTTGCCGGTACGAAAACGTGGTACAGGAGGGCTCACGCCGCTCCGCTCGCCGGACTCAGTCCTGGCCGCGCGGAGTATATCTGAGAATCAGACTCGACTCTGAGAGTCAAGCTACGGTAATCCGATCGCCGACTTTTCGATACGCCATGTTTCCTGCATGTGCGCGGCGAGTTTGCTCACTTCTTCTGGATGCCTGGCCGCGAGATTCTGCTTCTCGTGCGGATCGGATTCAAGATCGAACAGTTGGGGATTGCGGTCGTTCACGGCATGCACAAAGGCGTACCGATCGGGCGGGCAATCGTAACTGAGAATCAGCTTCCACTTGCCTTCGATGCACCAGCGATACTGCAATGACGTTTCGTGGTTTTTCAGGTCGGCAATATCGTGTGAATAGCTTTCGCCGCACAGGCAGGTGCGGTCGAGCGGTTTGCCTCCCTGAAGCAGTGGCAGCAGATTGCGCCCGGGCAGTTCAGGTATCGCCTGAAGACCGGTCGCGGCAAGGATCGTCGGCAGGACATCCAGAGTGCTGCACAGGTCGGGGTATTCTGCCGGAGCGATTTTGCCCGGCCATGACACCATGATCGGCGTACGAATTCCACCTTCGTACGGCGTCTGCTTTGAACGCGGTGCGAATCCATGGTTCCAGTCCCTGGCGAGTTTCATGTCGGGCGTCGCCTGAATCCAGCCGTTGTCGGTCACATAGATCACGAGCGTATTATCGCTGAGCTTCTGTTGATCCAGATGATCCAGCAACTGGCCACACGTTTCATCGAAGAATTCACACATGGCGTAATACTTCGCCAGTTCAATGGGACGATCAGCGCTGCGGTATTTTGACAGCAATCGTTCGGGTGGATCGTGCGGCGTATGCGGTAAGATCGGAGCGTACCACAGAAAGAACGGCCTGTTCGCGTGTTTTGATTCTGCAATAAAATCAAACGCCGGCTGCATTCCCTTACGTCCGATTTCAAGTCCGTCATCCCCGTGGCGGCCACCCGGATTGGGAAACCCGCGCGTCATGCCATTCGTAAAGCCTCCGCGAGCATAATTGCCTTCCCACCATTTTCCGGTCTGCATTGACACGTAACCGTGTTCGCCGAGAAGTTTTGGAATCGTCGGATGTTGATCAATGCAGGAGATCAACTGTTCCCGCAGTCCGGCGTATTGAGAGTCAGTTAATGATTTGTCTGGCTTCGGATCGTTGCCGGTGACTCCGTGCTGATGCGGATACAACCCGGTAATCATGCTCATCAGGGACGGACGACAGAGCGGCGTCGGTGTGTACCCTCGTCGGAACATGGCACTGCGAGTCGCCAGTCGATCCAGATGCGGCGTCTGAATCACCGTGTGTCCCATGCAACTGTAGTCCGTCCATGCCTGGTCGTCTGACAGGATCAGGACGACGTTGGGTTGCGTTTGCGCCTGGCAGTTTGCCTGGGCATAACACGCCAGACACACGCCGAGGATCGATAACCCGAGATGAACTGACTGCATTGTGATTTCCTGTTTCGACAGACGCGGTGCCGGATGGCTGGTCCGGTCTACTGCGGAACTTTATACTCCAGCGAGGTATCACGGCTTCGCCGCTCGCCTCAGACTGACGGATTGTAAGGGAGGGATTTGCAGGAAAACATCGAGTCTGAATCGCAGTCGCGGCGTCCAGCCACGAAAGTTGAGAACCCCTGACAAAACCTGCGATTCCAGTAGCTTGGACATTCATGTCCGAGGTTTTGGCCAAATACCGTCGGATTGTCGAGCGGCTGTCAAGGCACAATGGTTGCAAAAACGAGGCGCAAAAAGAGGGTCACGGTGTGCCGGGATAAACCGGTTTGGGATAGAGAATGAGAGTTTAAGTGGGTTGCGAAATATCCGACAACTTCAAAGCGGTGGAATGGCAAATGGCCACACATCATTTCGATGTT
>JAYTAK010000237.1:0-10582 GCA_043737515.1 Candidatus Kuenenia sp.
TCGAGCCGGTCGAGGATTTCGTCGAGCATCCTGACGGGATGGTCGTGGGGAATCCGCTCGTCAATGCTGGTCTGAAAGAGGACGATCTGTTCTCTCTCCATTGGCGGCGTTTGCCAGTAACTGGCGTTCACATTTTTTCTGGACATTTTGTTTTGCTCAAACCCAAGGCGTCGCTTCGCAGTGGATTCTATACACTTAAGTCATAACGTAAATACACACGTAAGACTTTTCTGATTAAATCAACAGACCGCTAGCCGCGGGTTGTGCATTCGGTCAACACCGGCGGCTAGCGCCTTGCCGCTCACAAAACCTCAAATCTGACCGCGCGGAGTATAATTCCTTTTCTCCCGCAACCACTGGCGTGGATTGAAGAATTTTGGATTCTTTACGCCCCGGCGGAGCTTGCCTCCGTCGAGCGCGGATCATCACCAGCCAATTTCCCTGAATTGGCACTTGGCCACCATTGCGGCTTGCCCGCATGGAGCTGTGATTCCGTTAATCATCGTTCTACGGAGGCAAGCTCCAGCAGTGGCGAAAACGCCTTTCTGATTTCTTTTCTGGTGATGATCATCACTCGATGGGGACGAGCCCCATCGTGTCGGAAATGCACTTAAGGCCGAAGCCAGCGACCCCGATGCCAGGAGAGAACGAAAACGTATCTCCGCATCAGGTTCGTAGCTCAATTCGTGAGAATTCGAAGGTGTCTTGTCTGTAGCTGAATCCGTAAGAATTCAGCTTCGACCGTCATTCGCACTGAGGTCTCACGACTTCGGCCGCGACAAAACATCTCGCTGATCCCCGTGCTGCGGATGTGCCGCCCGATTCTCTGTCTATTCAATCGTCGCCCGCGCCCTTATCAACCGCTCCCAGTCAAAATCACCGGAACCCGCATCGTATGCATTAAATGCCTCTGTGCGATCGATAATGAACACTGCTCGCTGTTGCCACCCTGGGTTTGTTGGCGGTGCAGCATTGGGTTCGAGGTCTAATCGTGCTCCCACACGGATCATCCCCGAATTCGCCGGATCTTCGACGGCTTCAAAATAGGCAGCCGTCGAATAAACGATAAACGTGTTGCTTACCGTTGTTGAGTTATTCATGATTTTCGAAAGGAGTTGATGTTGGTGGACGGTATTCGTCGTCCCCGGAACCTTGTGCTGGGTGGAGTCTCCCAGTTCCAGCCAGTTGCGATTTGTTGCATTGTCGGCGTCAGTGACATCCGCACTAAATGCTCGGAAGATCGTTGACTGCGACCCGTCATCGTTTATTCCACCGGTGCGGTAGCCTTGTGAACGAAACGGATTAGAATTTGGAGTTGCTGGAAGCACAAAACTTCTCGCGGCATTGACACCCGGGCGTGGATCAAAGCTCGTCACCGGATTTCCATCGCGAGCCAGCAGGAATTCAAGCCATCGATCACGATAGTTAGTACTGCTTACAGAATCCGGCGTTCGATCGCGAGTGAATCGATTGTTGGCCACGGGATCCGGCTCTCGATCAAGTAATATAGGATTGTCAACAAGCCCGGCATAGACTTCCCAATGTCGCATCGTATTCAGATTGAGTTTCCCGGGCACCCGATCGAGGGTGACGTAGTTACCAAGCATTCGGTGAATGCGTGAGGGAACTTCAACGAACTGAAACAATCGATACCAGCGATTGTCGCGAGCGATGTCTGTTGGATCGGAGGCATTGAAATTCGGAAAGTCTGGCCGCAAAAGCATCGCGGATGCACTACTGACGTGCTTAGGGTCCAACGTGGTTGCTGCATTTGGATCCGCTGGCGGATTCTTCGGATCAGAGAACGCCTGTTGATACGGCGAGTACTTCATTCGCTCCAACCGCTGTGTCAATAAATTGGGGCCAACGATCGGCAGATTGAGAAGTTCACCGGGTGACACAAAGTCCCGGTCGAAATGTGCCTGCCAAAGCTGAAACGGAGCCAACAGTGGCACTGTGTTAGCGGCATTGATTCCAAGCGTGTCATTGCTTGCGGCCGCTAAATCTCCTTTGACGGTATTTAAGCGGTATGCAACCGGCGAAGGCACACATGGCTTTCGGGTTCCGTCATCCAATGGCTCGCGACGCTCAGTGCTCACCAGATCGAGAAGATGGCCGGAAGCTGGGGTCATTCCGGTAGCGGGCGTATAAACCTGATCTGCTGTATCTCCCGAAACAAGTGCGAAGGGCATCATGATGATGCGAGTCCGATCCACTTCGATCCAGGGATTGTCGGTCGCGTTCAGGGCAGGTAGGTTTGGATTGGCTCGGCGTTGCAGAACCACGTCGAATCCGTCATTCGACGAATTTCCAAAATCGCCCGCTCCCGCGTTATTATCGAGTGCATCAATAGGAAGATTGAACGCATCATTGCCGTTATATGGACCGATCGTGGGTGTTGCCAAAAAGTTCCCGCTCAACGACGCGAAATGGCCACTGGCATGGGTGGAATGAATCAGATCCAAGTCAGTTAAAGGAGTTGCGTAACCTGGATCTGACGATCCCGCGGTATTAGCGCTGGTTGGCGGTGTCACGCCTGTCGCATTTGGAGCAATCAACTCAAACGTTCCATCGAAATTCCCCGAAGTTGCGTCTCCGGTATCGATAAAGAATGCACTAGACGCCATTCCCGCATCATTGGAGCTTGAAATCGAAAAGCGGCCACCTCCTTGAATGACATTGTCAGGATGGCTCAAGAATGCAATTCCGTTGTCGGGAGCTGAGGGCGACCCGATCGGAGCAGCCGTCCCAGATTTTCGGTCATAGCGAGCCAAACGCCAGATCGCCGTTGCTGCGACATTCGATTGGGTTGTGGCAAGTCGGTGCTGCGTCGGTGACATGTTCTGGATTTCAACAAACATGAAGTTGTGTTTTGATCCAGCGTCACTGAATGGAGTCGCGACGTGGTCTGTGATATCAGGCGACTGAATGCCGAGGACTTCACTGAATGCCAACTCTTGTGCTTCTACACCGTAAACAACTCCCCGTTCAGGGATTGCGGCTGCCGCACCATCTACGGTCTGATCTTCTGGGTACAGTCCGCTTTCCGTTACTGCGTTGTAGTCCGAATGCATCGTGTTGCCGACCGTAAAGTCAGCAGTGTAAGGATCATCATCCATACCCCATCCACTACCAAGGTTTTTGTCGTACTCAAACTTTGTGATGATGTTGTCTGTGTCCATGGCATCAACCATGTTGACTGCAAATTGCGCCATCCGACGAAGTTGTTCATGAGTGTAGAGCGCTGGAGCCGTTGTGTCAGACTCGAGAAGAGACGGATTATTCAGGCCAGTGTAGTTCTTAATGGCTGTGCCGTTCTGTCGTGCGCCGCCAATCGTGTAGAGCAGAACGTAAATGTCGCGTGCCAATTTTTGACGATCTCGGCGAGCCCAGAATTCGCGTTGCCCCGGAGTCGATGGCGGAAACGCCACACCCGTTCCGGGGGTCCATGTCGGGATTGCATTCAGAGTCAATATGGTGTTGTCCAATTCCGCACTAGGATGCTCCGTGAGAGGGCGAAATCGCAGTCCCGCTTTTTGTATATACTTCAGGAATTGTGTCGGTTGCGATTGCTCATCGGGAGTCTGAGCGCTGCGTTCTACATCCAGGATATGATTGATGCTCAACGGAAGTTGGCCAATTAATTCACGGTTCTCGCCCGCCTCCACCGTAAGTAACCGGCGAACCTGTGGGCGGAATGGATCGGTCGCACTGTAAGGCTGACCATTCGCCGGAGTCACGCCGAAAGCTGGCGGAAATTCTCTACGTCCGTCGCCATCACCGTATCCATCGGAGTTTCGATCTGCACCATCAGTGTCTGCGGAAAATTCCCAAGCCCGCGGACCGTCATCAGCGGTGCCGAACTGCAAGTCACGCCCTAAGTCATGCTTCATCATGAAACGACGCAGACTGTTTGAGATTGTGGTGAACCGTTCGCGTACGTCGTTGTTGAGAGTGTTCTCAAAACCGTATGGAGCTAGTTCGGTAAGGCGTTCGGTAATCTCATCAGGTGCAGAAGCTTTGTCGGCTGGGGTCAGGTGCAGTGCCAGCAGATCCTGCGGCCCAAAAATCTGATCGAATTGGCGTTGGGCGAAATCAACGTCAAAAATGGTCTCCAGTGGGTCTTCAAACAACGCATCGTAGAAGGGATCTGAAACCAAATCGTCGGTTGCATTGTTTCCCTGCTCAAATGTTTCGTTCTGGCCAAAGGTGTAGCGAGAAACCGTATCGTCCATTGCTCGATTCACGGAATACCCCAAATACCTTAGCCAACGCTCGGGCCCGGAACTACCAGTGTCATGGTGCAAAAGTGGCTGCCGGGGATTTCCGTTCACAGTCGTAAACGAAATTCCGTCGTAGCCTGCAAATGAACCACTATGAGTTCGCCCTGTCCCGGCATAGTCAATCGGCTGACCGAACGCGCGAAGTCGACCTTGTGAAGTATCCGCTTCACCTTCGTAGCGATCCTGATTATCATCAAACCCATTGCGCCCCGATGTCGTATAGCCGCCTCCAAATCGAATGCCGGAATTGGAGCTCTGTTGCGCGTTTCCACTGCGTCCCGGTCGTGGGAGATCTTCGACCAAGTGCGTTCCACCGGGCCGAATGGAATTGTAGAGCCGATCGGTTTCTCCCCATCGTCCGGCGAGCAGATTGTCCAGCGTGGCACCTGTAAACTTGCCACGACCGTTGAGTAGCCAAAGCCATTCCATGTTCGCTTGTTCAATGTCATTTACTGGGGTTCGTCCAAAGTGCGTCGCGAACTGAGCAAGTGATGGATGCGCGAAAGGTGGTACGCCTCGCCGCATGGCCCACAGTGGATTGATTTCGTTCGGGCCAAGGCCATGATTTGACCGGGACAGGTATTGATTGGACATCAGCCCGTCGCGGACCAAACCAGCGGCATTACTCTGGAAATTCCCAATGCGGCTGAGCCCTGCCAAATTGCCATGCACGTTGACGTCAATTAACGCATCAAGATCGTAAATCGTGACGGAATGCAGAATGACATAGAGCTTTCCTGTTGATGTTTCCTGAACAGGATAGTTCAAATCCATCCAGATGCCTTCATTGATTCCATCACCATCATTGTCTGCATCCAGTTCGTAAACTCCGGGATGGGATCCAGTCCAGACTCCCAGCTCTCCGCGGGCAGTGGTGCCGTTTCCTGAATTTACGTCATCTGGCGGGATAAACGGGAATCCTCCACTAAGCCCGAGCGATGTAGCCTCTGAGTCGGTAAGAAATCTAAAAACGGGCGCACCGTCTGGCATCCGTCCAGCCAAATGCTGAGGATGTGGGCGAAAGCTGCGCGCCGGGAAAGGAACTGACGCCCTATCTGTTTCAACGAAATTAGAAATCCAGTTAGGATCAGTTGGAACGCTATTGCCGGATGGACCATTCGCGATAGCAGACTTCATGTACTGGGGACGAAAGAATGACGGAATGATCACAGGCACTCGCTCATAACGAGGCGTTCCAGGCGGAGGCGTAACATTGTCGCGAATTGCCCAGCCTTTGTACGCAAGGAACAGGTTGTTAATATCCGGGTAGGTGTAATCGATGTCTGGAGAGGGAGGCAGATTTTGGGGTGTTTCTTGCTCTCGCTCGCGATAGCCCTGAATTACCCGAGCTACGGGAGAGTCTACAAAATCGAGCCAGTCGTTACCGTCCGGCACTCCATCAATGTTCTGATCGACTGCAGGGACGCCTGAGATCGTGGCTACTCTCACGCCCTCACCTGTATTCGGATTGACGTCACCGCCAACCAAGTTGGTCACAAGCGAATGTCGTTTCGTCCAACTTCTCAGAATGCTTGTCCGCTCGCTCGGCTGATCACCAGGTCCAACAATCACTTGTCGCAGCATATGGTCGAATACATTCGGCGGCTCATCAACGCCGAGCTTCGCGGCTTCGCTGAAGTTTTCCGAGGCTGCTCTCTCTTGCGCTGCGAACGAATAGAATAGCATACCCACAAACGCCAACAGCCCCAGAAGTGCGATTACGATTACGAGTGTCGAACCGCGTCGGCACTGTGATTCGAGAACAGCTTGACAATTGCGATAGTTTTTCATGTTACCGGCTCCTTAATACCGGACTCGGCCCGCCCGACGTTGGAGCGATCATACACAGTGAAGGCAAGAAACTTAAGTGGGATAAAATCAGACGTTGCGCAACGAATGTCCAGAGTTGGACGTTGGTGCTATTATTCTCTATCCGTCAACGGAATTATCAGCGACAACTGCCGTTGCGTCTCCGTTGACTGATCCATAAAACGCAGAGTTAAGCGTACGGAACTTAGGGGACGACGATTATCAAACGATTCCCATTCCAGCTCATCGTTCAACTCACGAGATCTTCGCCCTGCCGCTGTTGGAAAACCGGGCGGCGAAACGGCTGAAGTGAAGCTCCCTTGCCCACCAACACAACGATAGGCAATATTGAACTTTGGCTCCTCAATCTCGCCGTATTCGAAAGTACCGACCGGTGGAAGATCAATTGGTCGATCCACGAATACGACATCATCAATTCCATAGACCTTATTCGGCTCCCAATATCCTCTGTTGTCTGCTCGGCGTGTCAAGCGATCTGGCTCGGAGCCTGGAGATAACGGAAGCCCTGGTCGAGTTGGGCCTGCGGGAAAAACTGGCGGAGTGTATCGATATGCAATATGTGGTGGATGTTCTGAATTTCCGTCCAGATCACGATCAACGTTTGGATGCCAAGTATCGAAAACACCAATCGAACTTCCCTTGGGGCCGTAACCGTCTGCATCGAAGAAACGCCGCATTTGATGATAATCGCCTGGAATCGAAAACGTCTGCGGGCCGATAACCATTTGTACTGTTTCAGAGTGACCGGGCGTTGTGTACTTTTGCAGTCGTTCGTCCCAGATTTCCACTTTCATCTCATGCACATTGGCAAGCAGTAAATCCTCCATCCGTCGCTCGCCACCTCGCGCATTTTCGGAGAACTCTTGTACAACTCCGGTCTGGGTATTGAGGATTACAGAATTCTGGATGTCCAGTGGATTCCCTGGGGCATTTCCAGCCGACCATAACGCTGTGCCGGGATTATTAAAGTCAAGAGATCGCCCTTGCGGCCAGTTAAAGTTCGCCGCCGATGTTTCGGCGTGCGTGAATCGACCAATAAAGAGGCCATTCGTGTTGGTGTGCTCACGAGAAAGTCCGGCAGGCACAGGATTGCCGGTGGTCGAATCGAGGACGATTAAATGATTGAACCCAAACCGGAATCGCGGATTGCCGAGCGATTCATTGGCTGCTCCTGATGAGGTGAGCTCATTGCTCAGTGAACTCAACCCAACGAATGTCGCACTTTGTGCCCCCGCACTTCCCGCCAGCCCATAGTTCTGTTCAAACGCCGCAAAATCAAAATATCGGAAGAAATCATCTGATAAAATGTCGGGAATTTCATTTGGATAAGCAGGGTCATTAGGATGGTCAACCTCGTCATCGTCCAAATCCGGGTCGAACCAAAACCTGCCATCGTACGTGCCCGTGCCATCGAAACCAGAAACGAGGTTATATCCTTTGGATGTGACAGGCTGATCATCCAGCTCACGCCCCGCGACAGGCAGCGGATTCCTCAAGAGCTGTACTCGACGATACAGGTTTCCATTCCTTACGAAGTAGCAGACTTCAGCCGCATTGGAGTTGCTCGTGCCATCAAATAGGAGACTCCCGTCATCCGCCTCCGGCTGATTTGGATTGACCGAGAGACTTGTCAGAGTGGTGTGCGTACGATCGGAGAGTGTTAATGCCTTTGCGAAGTAAGGCGTTCCGTCAAGGTTTTCAATGAGAATGTCGGAATTGACGGTGAACTGAATTAGATTATCCAATCCGCTGTATGGATCATTGGTCGAGATATAAAGATACCCTGCACGATTTCCGAACTCAGTCGGCGACGTAGCGGAATCCTCCGTTGGATAAAACGGCAGCGGATATCGAAAGGTGCGGTGTTGAAAATCACTGCGCATGATAGTTACCAAAGATCGAGCACGCTGATCATTTTGAGATATCCCGCGTTGCTTACTGACACTATCGGTCGCCATCGAGAAAATCGAAGCAAACAACGTCATCATCAACAGGACCAGCGTGACGGACACCAGCATTTCGACAAGCGTAAAACCGCGGCATTCCGAATGAATTGCAACGGTATGTTTTTGAGATCGGTTCATTCTGCTCTAATTCCTAGAATGCTGCCGGGAGCGACAGGGCACCCATGGGATAGACATCAACGACACCAGGCAGAAAAATTGCACCGGACAGAAATGCCGCGGTCGTCGCCGTAGGAAATGCCCCGGCGTTGGACACAGCCGCGGTTTCTATATCTACCCGATATTCATAGGCATTCCAAAAGAGGGCATCCGAAGTTGGAATAAATCCTGCCGCCGGACGTGCTTCATAATTCGTAATCCGATACCACCTCGCGTTAGCAGGATCAAAAATGAATCCACCGCGCTTTAGCAGAGGTTCTTTGCCGTCAGCCGTACGATTCACCCCAACAAAATTGAATCCCTGGGAGAATGTGGCCGGGAAGACGCGCTCGTCCTCTGGTTTGACACCGATGTGGTAGCGAATGACAACGTCCACGCCACGTGCCTGCCCATCGCTCCCTCGCCGAACAGTTAGAAGCCATGTAAAATCTGCGGTGCGAACAGATCGGAGAATGACCCTCCCAACCGTGTTACCAAATTCCGCTGGAAGTGGTCGAATGTCGCCTATGCCATTCCTGTTAAAATCCACGTAAGGGCTACTCAGTGAATCGTCATCGTACTCGGACCAAAACACCTTGCGGTCGCCAGCGATGTCGTCGGCGATAATGTGAGTCAGTGGAAATGTCTGGCTGAATTTTCCATCTTCGGAGAACAAGACAACCTCGGACAATTCCGGATCCGCAATCAGATTTCCCGGGTTGGATGTGGCTGACGTCGGAATTCCAATGAGTTCGTCTTCCGTGACTTTTGGAGATAGCTGCAGGCCAACGAAATACGCTGTCCCACCAATCGTCCGAAACAGTGGAACATCCGCGATCGTATCGAGTTGAACAGATTTTCCATCCCCCAACCGCGCGAGCTTAGATGAAAGTGCCTGAAGTGCATACAACTGATCAGGGGTCAGTCCCGATGACACCACGCCGATCTCATTAACGTTTCCAAATTGTGACATAACCCGACCGTCATATCTGCGGAGCGAGGGAACTACGATCGTCGGCCCCGCAGCCCCCAACTGAAATCCTGGCTGACTCCCATCGTTTCCAAAAGACCGCGCGAAAGCATCGTCGTTGGCGGTAATTTGTGTGTTTGGCGATGGTAGATTGTCGTTTTCGAACCCAAAGAAAGCATGGAAGCCGACTGGATCCACAATGTAGTTTCGAAATGCCGCTGATTGATAATGTTCCGATATTGCCTGCTGTCGCTGCACATCGTTCAGCCCCGGGAGATCAAGGTTGCCGTCCGGATCGAAGATCAGCTTCGGGTCTCTGCGTAGCTGAGCTTCAACGTTGTATGTCAGAATCGCAGAGTTCGTTAGTTGTGTCGATTGAATGGATCGCAAAACTGCAATTGGAAACAAGACCATGACAGAGGTGAGTCCAATGCTCATGATTAGCAGTGACATCAGCACTTCGATCAGAGTCACACCGCGACGGGACAGCGACTGCGAATCATTCTTGGAGAGAATTCTTATCACTTTGCGGTCTCCCCGGTCTCAGCGAAGAAAAATGGATCGTTCGCGAATCCATCACCATCAGTATCTGTCGCGTCAATCGGATGCACCGACACAGCGCCAGTCTGCGTGAAGATTGACACAACTCTGCGATCCTTAACCAAATACGGCTTTGACGCAGGTGCAATCTTCGATGCCCATGTGGCTGTCGTTGAATCGATCTGATCGGTGGGTATGAAAACGCCGTCCCGGACCAGAGAGTTAAACAGGCCAACGGCCACAGCTGCGTTTGGATTCAATGAAAGAAGGTACTCTTCCTTGAGCAATATTGAGTCTTCGTTGTCACACACGTATAAATGGATCAATCCACCCGATGCAGCAGCGCCAACAATGTTCCCTCGTTGGGAGTACACAACATCCATGTACTGCGAATACTGGAGATTTCCGGAACCAGCCTTTTTTATATTCACAAATGGTCGCCATGCCTCAGGGAGTTTTGAGCCATCAAGATCGATTACAGTGCCCTGTGGCAAGATCACAGGCTCCATTGGAAGAATGCGAGGCGGTAGCTGGAGTTCGTAATCCTGAGGGCCGCCAGCATCAAATGCCAACGCCTTTTCCTTTGATGTGTCTCCAGGATCGCGATACGGGATAGAGAGGACTAGTGCCTGGAGATCGGTGGGCGGATTCGTGATGTCGATCAACTGCGTATTAACTGGATACCAGCTGCCCTTCGATCCTTTCGGGATTCGGATTCGCATTCCATCAAACAACATTCCTCTCCGTTTTAATTCCCACCATGCAGTCCCTGCCCCCGCGACCATCCAGATTTCAGTCGGATCGTCCAAAACAGTATCCCCACTAATATCAATCGGCGCTAAATTCGTTTTGCCGTC
>JAYTAK010000238.1:0-1957 GCA_043737515.1 Candidatus Kuenenia sp.
CGTAGAAAAACCACTCCGGCTTGATCACTTCCGGCGTCAACAGCGGATCGGCTTTCGGTCCCATCGTTGCCGGCAGCGTGACGGCCAGTGCACACAGAATGATCATCAGCACCAGACCGAGCATCAACTCCGTCAGCATATGGTCTGGGAAGAAGTTGAAGTGTTTTGGTGCCGAGGGTTCATCGTCCGGCTCAGGGAATTCCGTGACGCCATGCATGCGGACCTGAGCAATATGCAGAATGACGAGCATAATCAGAATTGTCGGCAGAACGGCGGCGTGCAGAATGTAGAAGCGGGACAGCGTCCGGGAATTGTACTCATCGCCACCCAGCAGTAGTTGCTTTCCGATCGGGCCCACGACTGGTACGGCATCGCTGATGTTGGCGGCGACCGTCGCACCCCAGTAGCTCAACTGTTCAAACACCAGGCTGTAACCGGTGAACCCAATCAGCAGAGTACACATCAGCAGCGACATGCCGATCATCCAGTTCAGTTCACGCGGTCGTCGGTACGCTCCGGTGAAGTACACGCGCATCTGATGCAGGATCATGGCCGCGATCATCAGCGTCGCCGCCCACTTGTGCATGCTCCGCAGAAACCAGCCGAAGGTGGCTTCTTCAGTGATATATCGAATCGATTCAAAAGCCGACGATGTCGAAGGCTGGTAATACAGAGCCAGCAGAATCCCCGTCACGATCTGGACGACAAACAGATACGCGGGCGTTCCGCCGAGGCAGAACCACCAGCGTTTCAGATGATTCGGCACGGGTTCATTCGTCAACTCCGCCAGTTGCTCGCCGGAGATCGGAACCCGTTCGTGAAACCAATCGGCAATCATGCCCATCTCAGGCGACTCCCGCTTGATCGGACTCGGGGCCGATTGCTTCGCCGAGTGAGCGATGAGTCCTTGCTGATTCGGCTGGACATGACGCTATCGATTCCAGAGGCACCTCCAGAAACAGCAGACCGTTCTCGACTTTCAGTGGAAATCGCACGAGTGACTGATTCGCCGCCTGGGGCGGGCCGGCAATCGGCTTTCCTTCTCGGTCAAAAGCACCATTGTGACACGGGCAGAAGAAGCGATCGTTTTGAGATTCCCAGTGAACTCGGCAACCCAGATGCGGGCAGACACTGGACAGCGCGAGAAAATCTTCTGCCGCCGTCCCCGCTCCCTGCCTTGCTACAACCACTTTCGCCCCGGTCGGAGCAGTAAAGTCCAAGGCTTCACCCTCAGCCAGTTGATCGACGGTACAGACAAACAGCCAGCCTTTGGCTTTTCCTGCGGCGGGATAAACGAACTTGCCGAGCATGTACCCAAACGTTCCGTAGGCTCCCAGCAGTCCAGCGAGAGCCGAACCGCTGGCGACTGTCAGAAACCTGCGTCGCGGCTGCTCACCCGTCGGCAATCGTGCGTCCGCCGTCGAAAGCCGACCTGTCTCATTGTGTGCATCGTGTTCGGACTTGTCGTATGCCAACGCCAGAAACTCCTGCCTGAAAGCGTGAGTGTGCGGAAAGGACCGTAAGCGTGTTCAAGGCACATTCTGGTCCGTTGGCTGGTTTTTCTTGCGATTCGAACCGCGAAAAACGCGGCTTCCGCTTGATCGGTCATGATTTCAAAGTCCAAACTCGCACCCACCGATCCGCGACGACAGCACTCTGATATCCGCGCGCCACCACAAGTCGCGGCCTGTGCGAATTGAGGACAAGTGTGCCACAGTTGCACACAGAACCGCACACTTTCGAATGTACCAGCGTTGCTGGCGACCTCGTCCCTGAAACAAGTGAAAACTCCTGACGCTACCGGATTCTATGTGCAGCTCCCGATTGGTTTTGAAGGAAAAATCGAGTGTGGGAGAATGATCGTTTAACGGCAATACCGTTCAACGAAGCGTAAGTATCGTACACCAAAGACGTTAGAGCGTGTGTTGGTACGATGATAATCGTTGTAAACTCAATG
>JAYTAK010000239.1:0-4584 GCA_043737515.1 Candidatus Kuenenia sp.
GTTTCGCAGGGGTGCGGTTCGCTGAAGAATGGCAGATCCTGGCAAAAATCGGGCAATTATGAGACAAACCGCACGCCCATCAGAGTCTGATTTACAAAGTATTCCTGCCTTAGCCTGTAAAACACCGGTCCTTCGTGCGCCCCATGTACAAACTTTTACTCGGACTTGTCATCGCCGCCCTGTGGCAGGATTCAGCCGCAGCTCAGCCGGAGATTCTGCCTGAAATGCCGGGTTTGCACAATCTGATGCAGCTTTCAGACGACGTTTTTTCCGGCAGTGAACCGGTCGGTGACGAGGCGTTCGCGAGTTTGAAGACGCTCGGAGTACAGACGATCGTCAGCGTGGACGGAGCAACGCCCGACATCGACACGGCGCAGACGTACGGTATTGGCTACGTCCACATTCCATTCGGCTACGACACCATTCCACTCACCGCACAATTGTCGCTGACTCGCGCGGCGCGGCAGTCGAAGGTGCCGCTCTACATCCATTGCCATCACGGCAAACATCGCGGTCCCGCCGCCGCTGCCATCGTCTGCCGCGCGAAGGGGCTCGTGCATTCTGCCGGGGCTTTGAACATCATGGAGAACGCCGGAACCAGTCGGGATTACGCAGGTCTGTGGAGGGATGTGGAACACTACACCGTGCCGTCCGACAAAACCGAATTGCCGCAACTCGTGGAATCGGCGAACGTGGAATCACTGCCCGCCGCGATGGCCAGGATCGATCGCAACTTCGATCACCTCAAACTGTGCGCAGCCACCGACTGGCAAACACCCGTCGATCATCCGGATCTGAGCGCCGTCCAGGAAGCCCTGCAACTGAAAGAAAGTCTGCACGAAGCCAGCCGCCGCCTGTCGGAAAAAAAACACGCTGCGGAATACGATGCGACGTTCCGAAAATGGCTGACCGAATCTGACAACGTTGCTCAGACGCTGCATGAATCACTTCAGGCGAACGACCACATTGGAGCCACCGCCGCCTTCATGTCCCTGCAGCGATCCTGCAAGCGGTGTCATGCGGCGTATCGTGATCATTGAGAAGGATGTTGCTGGTTGAATGGTGTTCTGGGAATTGAATGCCGGTAACCGAAGCGGACGAGGCAGCAACCATGAATAACCGCGAAAACAGACCATCCGACCGATTACGTGTCATCGCTGAACACGATAGCCTCTGCCCGAGCACCTGCGGAAACAGCTTTTACTGTCGCAAAAGTGACGATTGTACGGTGGGAGTTTCTCTGTTGGCGGGATAACATGCCGCGGTCGATCCGATGCAGCGGATGAAAAAGCGGATGTCGAGCTAAAGGGACGAACAATGGCGAATGTAGATTCCGAACAGCAATGGGCGGCGTTGCTGGATGCGGTTCGCACGGCGCAGACGTGCTGCGAACAGTGGATGGAACGCGGCAAGCTGACGCGAACGCAGGGCGCAGAAATTGTGGCGGACCTGCAGGCGCAGTACGGCGTCTATTCGCAGGATGCCAGCATCAATGCCGCATTTCCAAAAGTCCCTGGCTTTCTGCCTCGACAAATCAACGAGACACCCGGCATTCGCGGCTATCGCGCAGGCCGGTACGTGAATGAACTGCTCAACGATCTGCGGACACGCGGCAAAATTACGCTGTCTCAGTTTCATGCGCTGAAGGCCGATTCCGATGAACGGCTGATGGCCGTCCGACGACGGTTGCAGCAGGATGGCATCTCGGAAGCGAGTCTGACGGCTCAGTGTTCTCCGTCCAGTTCAGCCGCCGCACCTCGCGTCAGGCCACCGGTAGCTGCAGAAGTCGTCAGCGCACCGAGACCACCCGCAGCACCGGTTGCGCCTGCTGCACCTGCCGCACCGCGACGAAGTCTGCTGGAGATTATTCTCGACCCGCGCAGCATTCAGTGTCTGCTCGGACTGGGCGGCGCGCTGATGGTCGTGGGATTGGTGATTCTGCTGTGGCTCAATGACTATTTTACGCCGCCCGTGCTGGCCGGAATTCTGGCACTCACCAATGTATTGCTGCTTGCCGCAGGACTGGCCACGATTCATTACACGCGATATCAGATGGCCGGGAAAGCGCTGACGCTGTTGTCATGTCTCGTCATGCCGCTCAATCTGTGGTACTGTGACGCCAACAACCTGATCACGATCGACGGCCATCTGTGGATGTGTGCCGTGCTGATCAGCGCGCTGTATGCGGTGGCGGCGGTGATCCTGAAAGATGAACTGTTCGTCTACGTGTTCAGCGCCGGCGTGGCCATGACAGGGCTGCTGTTTCTGGCCGACATGGAGCCATCGCCGCAAAAGTTCTGGGAAATCGCATCGCCCGCCACGATGCTCGTCGTGCTGGGTCTGATCGGCATTCATCTGGAACGCGCGTTCGTGGTCGGAGAAGGCCCGTTCACGCGCCAGAAATTCGGGATGGCATTTTTCTGGTCAGGCCATGTTCAACTGGCGTGCGGGCTGATTCTGCTGCTGGCGGCGGAAGTGGCTGGCGACTGGCTGTATCCGTTCTGGTTCAAGCCGGTCTACGATGCACTGCAGGCGACGCCGTCGCCGATCTGCGGCAGGCTGCAGTGGCTGGCATTGGTTCTGGTTCTCGCCGGAACGTATGCCTACGTCTATTCCGACCTTGCTGTCCGCAAACGCGGCATCTTTATTCATGTGGCTGCGTTCACCGTGCTGTGGGCCGAAGTGCTGATCGTGCAGATTCTGAATCTGAAACTGGGCGTGGACGCCATCATCGCGATTTTGGCCGTGACGTCGTTGCTGAGTCATCTCACGTATCATCTGCTGGGCAAGGACAATCAGTACACTCGATCGCTGCCTGTGTTCAGTTTGTTGCTGGGGTTGCTGCCGGTGCTGATGGGTCTCGTGGTCTATCTGGATCACTTCGGACTGCAGGCCGTCTGGCAAGATCCGGATGAACCACCGCGCTGGGAGTTTGTCGGTGCGATGCTGTTGACAGCCGTGGCCTGTCGCGTCGGTGCCCATCTGTATCGCAATGCATCTCACATCCTGATGACGTGGTACTTCTTTGCGACGGGTGCGGCGACCATGATCGCCACGGTCGCCGCGCTGTCGGCAGTGGGACTGAATCGCTGGCAGAGTCACGCTCCGATCATGATGCTGATTCCGATTGCGTATCTGGTGGCTGCGAAATTTTACGGAGAACGTTCTCCTGCGAAGCCGCTGCGGTGGGTGGCTCATGCCGCAGCCGCTGTGATGCTGATTTCCTCTTTGGCGTCGGCGTTTGAAGCGTTCGAAATCGGGCCCGGCAAGGAGACGCTGCATCTGTCGCTGGCATTGTTCTTCGCGGAAGCGGCAGCGTTCTACGGGTTGGCGACGTATTTCCGACGTCAGCCGTGGTGCGTGTATCTGTCCAGCTTCATGGCCAGTGCCGCGCTCTGGCAGGTGCTCACGTATTTCGCACTCGGCACCCAGGCGTATATTCTGGTGTTCGCGGTGATCGGGCTGGGCATGCTGATCGCGTACCGCATGTCACTGCTCGAACAAACGTCAGCCGCTCCGCTTGCCGAAGCTCTGTTTCAGTCGGCCAACGGAGTGCTCAGCCTGTCGTTTATCGCGTCGATTTTTTATGGACTCAGCCGCATTGCCAGCGAAGAGATGTCACCCGGCAGCGGTAAAGGCGTGATCAGCCTGGAATTTGCGGGCTTCTGTACGGTGATGCTCGGCATCAGCGCGCTGGCGATCCTGATCACGCAGCATCCGGCTGGCCGTCGCTGGTATGTGGTGACGACGATCGGGCAGGCCGTCGTGCTCTTGCTGGCCATTCATAAACTGATTGAACTGAATCCATGGCAGCAGGTAGAACTGCTCGCCGTGACGATCGGACTTATCCTGCTGGGCATCGGTCACTACGGCTGGTACAAAGAACAGGATCAGCAATCGGATCTGGTCAGCATGAGTCTGCTGTTCGGCGCGATTCTGGCGAGCGTGCCGCTGGCGATTGCGACATGGATCGATCGCGGCAACAACGAGTTTAATCGGCTCAATGAATTCGGATTCCTGTTCATCAGCGTGGCCTTGCTGGCGACCGGTATTCTGTTTCAGCTCAAGTCCACCACGATGGTCGGCAGCGCGATGACAGCGCTGTATTTCGTGACGCTGTTGCTGTTCGTTCCCTGGGGACGACTCAACGCCGTCGCGCTGGCCATTACGATCGGTGGCGGAATCATCTTTGGTTCAGGCTTGATCCTTGCCTTCTTTCGCGACCGCTTGCTGGCACTTCCTGACCGCATCAAACAACGCCAGGGCGTGTTTCGCGTCTTCAACTGGCGGTAGCAGTTGCGGAACGGGACTTGTGAACATTCAGGCTGCGTTCCGTTCCGGCAACCGCTGATGGTGAAGAACATTACCAGCGGCGCTGTTTGTCGGAGTGCGATCATTAAGGCTCATCACTTGGCGCCGGCTTCGCCCGCCACCCAATTCACGCCCCGGCGGAGCTTGCCTCCGTCGAGCGCGGATCATGACCAGACATCACCCGGAATCGGCACCTGGCCACCATTGCGGCTTGCCCGCATGGAGCCGTGATTCCATTGATCAGCGCCCTACGGAGGCAAGCTCCGCAGTGGC
>JAYTAK010000240.1:0-4581 GCA_043737515.1 Candidatus Kuenenia sp.
TTTCCGAGTTCCCGGAAGAGGTGCTAAAGCCATGAGTTCGGTCACCATCCAGAACGAAATTGAATACCCGGAATCCGATGGAAAACCCATGGGTGAGACTGATCTTCATCGAGACTGGATGGTTCGCATTCTGGAGATCTTCCGACAGCGTTACGCTGGCCAGCGCGTTTATATTGCCAGTGACCTGTTGGTGTACTTCTTGGAAGGGACGCCGTCAAAGTTTGTTGTCCCGGATTGCTTTGTAGTGTTGGACTGCGATCCTGAGCGTCGTCGTACGTTTCAGACGTGGAAAGAACTGCGCGTCCCGGACGTTGTGTTTGAAGTCACTTCGCGAAGCACCAGTTCGGTCGATTACATCGACAAGTTAACGATCTATGAGCAGATGGGCGTTCAGGAGTATTTCCTTTATGACCCGACGTCCGATTACCTGGAGCCATCACTGCAAGGCTATCGCTTGAAGACCAATGGTGATCTGCATGAAATACCAACCATCGGCGGACGAATCAGTTGCAGGACGCTGGGGGTCGATCTGTTTTTGAGCGATTTCGACCTGGTAATTGTCGATTCCGAAACTGGAATCGAACAGTTAACCAAAGCGGACGCTGAAGAGCTGGCCAGGGTAAAGGCGGAATCCGCTCAGTTCCGCGAACGCGAAGAGAAGGAACGCGAACAGGCAGCCCGCATCGCAGCCGAAAATCGTGTGTGCGAACTGGAAGAGGAACTCCGACGACTCAGGTACGGCAGCTCGTAAAGTTCTCGCCCGATCCCTCAGTATGCCAATGTCTGTACGCAGGCAGGCAGCGCCATTTCTCTGAGTGCGATTGCCATTGAAACAACGCTATGCCGCACGTCACTTTCGTTCCAATGACCGGGTTCCGAGTTCGTGAATCTCAGATGCTGGAGCTTGGGATGCGTCTGCCGGGACTGTTTTCCCGAGCGAAGGCAATTGCCGAGCTCCCCGCACTGGGAGTTCTGACCCTGGCCGGGATGACGCGAGAACCGTGGACATGCAGTTATCGCGGCATTCGGGATTGTTCTGACGAAGCCGTTGCGCTGATTCAAAGCGATCATCCGCATCTTGTTGCCGTGTCAGCATTGACAGCATCGATAGAGGAAGCCTATCAATTATGCGGTCGTCTGCGAGAGCTGCAGATTCAAACGGTGATCGGTGGACTGCATGCCACCGTATGTCCGGAAGAAGCCGAACAGCATTGCGCAGCTGTCGTGGTCGGTCGCGGCGAACCCGTCTGGCATCGAGTGCTCGACGATGCGCAGCACAACCGGCTCCAGCGACGTTATGCTGCAGCTCCTGGTGAAATGCCGCAGTGGCCCATGCCTCGATTCGATCTGCTTGGCAAGTCGCCGCCTCGATTTACATTGCAGACCCAAACCGGCTGTCCGCTGGCATGTGGCTTTTGTGGAGCCAGCCGCCTCCTGGGTCGCTTTGCCGAGAAGCCTGTTGACCAGATCCGAGAAGAACTGGCTGCCATCTGCCGGATCAATCCGCGTCCTCTGATTGAACTTGCCGATGACAATACGTTTGCAGGATCGCGCGACGTAAATGCGATCTTCGATGTCTTGCGGGAGTCAAAGGCTCGTTGGTTCACGGAAACCGACTGGCGGATCGGTGAGCGACCGGAAGTCCTGAATGGACTCGCCAAATCGGGCTGTGTGCAAGTACTGGTCGGAATTGAGTCGCTGGTGTTCCGTTATCCAGGCATGGGCGAAAAACAGGCTGAACTTGAGCGAATTATGCAGGCCGTGACGGCAATCCAACAGGCTGGCGTTGCGGTCAATGGCTGCTTTATCATTGGAGCTGATGGAGAAACTCATCAGTCGCTCGACGCTCTTACGGAATTTATTCTGTCCAGTCCGCTGGCGGAAGTTCAGTTGACTCTGCAGACTCCGTTTCCCGGCACAACTCTGTACCGGAACCTTGCCGCCGAAGGACGCCTGCTCAGCGACCGTAGCTGGTCTGCTTACACATTGTTTGACGTGACATTTCAGCCGGATCGAATGAGCGTTGAAGAACTGGAAGAAGGATTTCGCAGTGTCCTCAGCAGAGTCTATTCGTCCGCAGCGACTGAACGCCGTAATTCGATTCGTCGAAAGATCATGCGGCGAGCAAAGTGCGTTTGACCGTGAGCTACGCAGGCGACATCGCTCCGCCGACTTGCATTCCTCATCACGCCCGTTAGGAAGCAGCGCCGCAATCCATCGCTGGACTACACACTTCCAGGAATCCCTTCGATGAAGTCAGATGAATTCGCAGGAGATCTGCGGGCTGAATCCAAGTCACCGCCAACAGAACTGGTCGCCACTGCCGTCCCATCTGGCGTGATTTCAGCAGTCACGATTGCAGCATACCTGATCGGCCGTCGCCGGGCGATCGTTGATGTCGCTTGCTGCCCGCAGGGCATCGCGGTCGGGGCAGTTTTTGTGCTGTCAGCCGGGTTTGCTCGCGAATATGATGGCGAAGATCTGCTTCATGAACCGTGGCATCTGCTGATTCCTTTTGCGGCATCAGTCATCACATCATTTGTGTTGTACTGCCTGATGCGAATCTTCGCCGCAGGACGTGCGAAAAATCTGCCCACGTTCGTGCGGGGATTTCCGAATTTCCTGACCCTATACTGGATGACAGCTCCACTGGCGTGGCTCTACGCGATCCCATTTGAAAGATGGATGACGCCAGGGGAAGCGACGATCTGGAACCTGCGACTTTTGGGCATCGTTTCGATCTGGCGAGTCGCGCTCATCATCCGTGTCATCTACGTCGCATGGGGAGCCCGTCCATTGGGCAGTGTGATCGTTCTCGTGCTGCTTTTCGCTGACGCGGTGATGCTGGCAGTTCTTCAATTTGTCCCCGTGCCGCTGCTTCAGTTTATGGGGGGCGTGCGATTGACAGAGAGTGAATCGATCCTGCAGGGCACGACGATCATGCTGCAGATTATTGGATTCTGCGGGCTGTTCCTGTTGCTGCTGGCACTCTTCCCGGTGTTTGGCACCAGCACGCGATGGGATCCCACCAATCCGGCCAGGGCAGGGCGAATTCACAAGTCCACATGGATTGTCGCGATCTGTATATTCGCGGCCTTTGGTGCCGTGCTTCCGATTACTCAGCCGGAGCAGCAACTGCGGCATCAGGTTGAACGTGATTTGAATTCTGGTCGCATTCTTCAGGCGATCCAGCGCATGTCGCAACACAATCCTGCCGACTTTCCGCCGCACTGGAGCCCCCCGCCCCACATCGCGATGCTGAATTCGGCACCTGCCCTGACTGACATCCTGTCGGTCATTATTGCGGAGCCGCCTGCCGCGTGGGTTCGCGAACTTTTTCTGGAAAAACTACACCGTGATCTTCCTGCAGTGCTGTTCCCATATCGACAAATGCCGGGCAAAGATCTGTCCGCCTATCTGGTGATTCTCGATCAATTGCCGCTCGAAGAATGGTTTCCGCCGGACGATCGGGGGCATGATGATCTTGGCGAGCCTCTGCGGCAGTTGGCTGACGACAAAGACCGAAAGCTGACAGAAGAAGGAGAGCGGTGTTTACAACGCATCATTGCAGGACTGCCGTCAGAAAAGATCGACGAAACATCGGAGAAAAAGGCTGCAGAATAACGGCGATCAGGGTGAACAACTCAGCACATAGACGCCGAACAGCAGCGTCGCGATACAGGCGCCCTTCGCCCGCCAGTTCTTCTCCTGATACATCAGAATTCCGGCGACGAAGGCGATAATGACAGACGTTCTTCGCAGGGGTGAAATCAGCGAGATCATCGAGTCTTTGTTGGCGATCAGGTCTTTGTCGGCAATCGCGGAGAAGTACAGGAAGTCTGAAATCAAGAGCAGGATCGCGATCATCGGAATCGCCCACCGCCATTGAAATCGTTCCAGTTTCCTGCGTCGCAGCACCCAGTGAATCATGAGCGGCGTCATAAACACGACCAGATAAATTGAAAACCACGCCTGCACGGTGGACGGTCGCATGTCTTTGTTCTGCAGCAGGAACTTGTCGTACAGCGCGCTGAATGCGCCAAGCAGAGTGGCCAGCATCATGAAACCGACCCAGCGATCCCGGTGAAAGTGGATGCCTTCTCGTCGGCCAACCAGCGAGAACGCCCAGAAGGAAATCAGGATGATGGCAACACCCAGCCACTGCATAGGCGCAGGGCGTTCGTGCATCATGATCGTGGCGATAAGGATCGTCCAGAGCGGGCTGCTGGCGCGGATCGGGGCGGCGATAGACATCGGCAGGTGCTTGAGGGCGAACGATGCAAAGATCCACGACGTCCCGGCGATGATCGCCTTGAGAAACAACTGGCCGTGCATAGTCCATGAGAGCGAGTCCACTCTCAGCATCGCATAAGGAATTGACTGACTGCCAGACCGCGACAGAATCACGAACGGCAACCAGATCAGAGCCGACGTCAGGACATTGAAGTAAAGTACCGGCGGGACGGCATTGCCGCGAACAGACACTTTCTTGGCGATTTCATAGAATCCAAGGAAGCCTGCGGAAAGTAAACTCAAAGTGAACCAGTGCATGGACGTAGTGTAGTGGTGGCCATAAAAAGG
>JAYTAK010000241.1:0-1954 GCA_043737515.1 Candidatus Kuenenia sp.
GCAGCATCGGACAGCGTGATTGATCGCGTCAGAAGTCGCCGCAGAAAATCTCGCAGCGCCCCGTTGCTCGCCACCGTAGCGATAGTCCTGATGGCGGCGGTCGGCGGAGGCATCTGGTTTGTCAGTCAACAGGGTGATTCGTCAACAGCTCCGCCACGGGTCAAACCGAGTGCCGAGTATCAGGAAGAAGTCGCCGAACGGGCGGCATCCAATGATGATGCCAAGGCTCTGAGCCCGACTTCGGGTGAGCCGATCCCGGTTGATTATTTGCCATTCACGCCGCATGTGCTGTGTCACATGCATCCGGCTGAGTTATGGAAAGAAGACCGCAACACGGCGGAATTCCAGGCGATGCTGAGTACACTTGGGATCTGGCTCAAGGCACAGATTGAGACACGGACCCGCTACAAACCGGAAGAGATTTCAGAACTGACGTTTGCGGTGAACTTCGGCCCGCGCATGTCAGCACCGGACGTTGCCGCCGTCGTGCGTCTGAAGTCGCCGCAAACGGATCAGGAATTCATGCAGCGATTCAAAGGCCGCATTTACGCGGATCCGAAAGTGGAATTGTACGAAGCCCCGGATTTCAGTTATATGAAAATCGATGCTCAGACATTCGCCGTCGCGCCGTCGAATATGTCGGAATCACTGGCGATGTCCATGACAGACCCGGCGCTGTTGTTATCCGACATGGAGCCACTCGTTGGTGAGTCTGATCGAGATCGGCATCTGTCACTTCTATTCGACGTGCAGATTGTGGATGCACATCGGGAAGATGCATTTATTGCTCAACTGCAGACCCTGGCGGACAAGTTTCTGTTCTGGTTTGGTAAAGACGTGCAGACCGTTTCCTGGAGCATGCATCTGGAACCGAATCTCTTCATGGAGACGTTACTCCATCAAACACAGGCCAGCACGCCGGCGAAACTTCAGCGATATGTCCAGCCAAAACTGTCGCACCTGCCGGAAGAAATCCTGAGCGGTGTGCGGATGATGCGACCGGCCACGGTTGGTTCCCGCGACATGATCGGACGCTTTCCAGCGATGATCAAGGCACTCGAAATTGGCACAACGGCTCACATTGATCCTGCTGGAGTCAGGCTCGTCACGCTCCTGCCGCAGCACGCTTCGGCCAACCTTGCTGCGGGTGCCCTGTTGACGTGGAATCAGTCGCTGCTGACGAACTTCGACGATGATTCGCATTTGACAAAAGCAAACTTGACAAAGATTCCGGACAAGATTGCTGATCGTCTGAAGCTGAAAGTGCTCATCGATTTCCGGGCGACGCCATTGCAGGAAGCATTGGGATATATCGGCGATTCCATCAAAACAGAAATCACGATCGACGGAGACGCACTCAAAGCCGCCGGGTTTACTCAGAATATGCCTCAGACGAATGACCTCGGCAACGTCTCCGCCTTAAAAGCGATCGACACAATCTTTAAGAAATACGCCGGAGAACGCGACCCAATGGTGCTGGTTGTGGATGAAGCCGGGAAGAAACTTGTGTTCTCGACAGTGTCAAAAGCCAAGGCAGATGGACTGACGACTTTCGAAACGAAGGAATGAAGGTCGCCGCAGGGCTTGATCGAAAGATTGTGCTGGGTGTTGAGGCAGGCTGGGAGCGTGGCTGCGATTGAAGACGACTTCATGTTTCTTGAACAAAAACAACAATGACAAGCTGGAAGCTTATCCCACTTTAGGTCAACCTGCACGGAGGATTTCGACGCGGCGGCCTGTCATTTCGGTGCGCGCCAGTGGGCTCGCGTTTCTGAAATCAGTCGATCGGCAGACGCTGGGCCCCAGGTGCCTGCCGGGTAAAGATCCGGCGACGACGAACTACCTTCCCAGGCTTCCAGGACCGGCGTCACAAATTTCCACGCGGCTTCCAGTTCATCACTTCGCGTAAACAACGTCGAATCACCGCGCATCACATCCAGCAGCAGGCGTTCGT
>JAYTAK010000242.1:0-1954 GCA_043737515.1 Candidatus Kuenenia sp.
CAGATCGACTTCGTGGACACCGTGTTTCAGGAACAGATTCAGGCCGTCCTGACACCGATCGCCGTACACGATCCCGCCCGTTTCCCGCTCTTGTTTGGACGCACCGTCAACGTTGTCGTGCAGTTAAAAAGCAAGGCGGAAAACGAATCGTGGCGTTTTGCCGTGATTCCATTTGGACGGTATGACCTGCGTTACATCACGTTGCCCAGCGTCGGTGGTTATGAATTCATTCTGACGGAAGATGCCATTGCTCTGATGGTCCAGCGCTTCTTTCCGGGTGAAGAGATTCTGGCGACCGTGCCGTTTCGCGTCACTCGTAACGCCGACCTGACTGTCAGCGACGAAGACGGGGCTGACCTCCTCGCAGAAATGGAAGATGTCCTGGATGACCGCAAGGACAGCTTCTGCACGCGGCTCGAAATCACCAACAATGTCAACAGACCAATTCTGGAGTTTCTCAAGACGTTGTTGCGGGTTGGTGAGCGCGACGTCTTTCTGGTGCCGGGACCGGTCGGTCTGAGCGAACTCATGCAGTTGTCGCATGTGAGCGGTTTCGACCAGCATCTGTATCCGAACTGGACGCCGAGTGTGTCGCCCAAGCTGGACCCGTCTGAATCGATCTTTGACACCATGAAGTCGCAGGACGTGCTGTTGCATCACCCCTATGAATCCTTTGATTCGGTGCTGCGACTGCTGTCGGAAGCCGCCGATGATCGGGACGTGGTCGCCATCAAGCAGACGCTGTACCGCACCAGCCGCAACAGCCCGATTGTGAAGTCGCTCGTCCGCGCGGCTGAAAACGGCAAGAACGTCACCGTCATTGTGGAACTCAAGGCCCGCTTTGATGAAGCCCGTAATATCGAATGGGCGCGGCAACTGGAACACAGCGGCGTGCAGGTGATCTACGGAGTCCGCGGACTGAAGACGCACGCCAAGGCCTGTATTATCGTTCGCCGCGAACCACAGGGGTTTCAGCGGTACTGTCATTTCGGAACGGGAAACTACAACGAAATCACGTCGCGCTTTTATACAGACATCAGTCTGCTCACCTGCAATCGTGACCTCGGCAACGACGCCATTAGTTGGTTCAACGCCGTCACCGGATCGTCGCAGATTCAACAGTTTTCACAGATCGAATCCGCTCCGATCGGAATGCGTGAAAAGCTGGTGGAAATGATTCAGGTTGAGACGGAACGTGCCAAGAACGGCGACCGTGGACAGATCATGGGCAAGCTGAATTCACTGGCCGATCCGGGGATGATTGCTGCCCTGTATGAGGCGTCTAAAGCCGGGGTGAAGATCGAACTCAGCATCCGCGGCGTCTGTTGTCTGAAGCCAGGCGTGCCGGGCCTCAGTGAAAACATCAGCGTCACCAGTGTGATCGATCGATTTCTAGAACATGCGAGAATGCTGTACTTCCACCACGGCGGTGACGAACGCATCTTCTTCTCGAGCGCAGACTGGATGCCCCGCAATCTCGATCGACGCATCGAACTGCTCGTGCCAATTCTGGACGACAGTTGCAAACGCCGAGCGATCAACATCCTCAAGACATGCCTGCGGGATAACATGAGGGCTCGCACACTCACACCGGACGGCTCCTATCTTCCGCCAGCCGGTTCGCCGACGCGGCCATACCGCAGCCAACTGGAATTCCAGCGCCGCGCCCGGGAAGCTGCCGAAAACGCCTTCGAACGCAACCGCACGACGTTTGTTCCGGTGGAACCGAATAGCTGATGCGATGACCGTACGCCGAAGTCGCCGAAGTCGGTTCAGAAACTGATATTCTTCACGCGGTCCAAAATGAGGTGTCATGAGTCACGGTTTGAATTCGTAGGGTGTGACAAGCGGAGCGCAGGCACACCATTTCACTGTGATTCAGCATTCCTGACCCACCGGATTCTATGTGCGTTAAACGATCACTCAACAACACGTCCCTCAGTCCTGGCCGTGC
>JAYTAK010000243.1:0-1953 GCA_043737515.1 Candidatus Kuenenia sp.
AATCCGACTGGCGAGCGGGGTACGTAAGTGCCCTGATTTTCGCAACATTCGCGACAAATCAGGGGATTCACATCCCCCGCTCGCCTTAAGTCCACGCCATTGGGATGCGACCCGCTGGGCACGCGATTGAACATTTATACTCGCCGCGGCAAGGACTGAGGGACGTGTTGTTGAGTGAGCCGCAAGGCGCTTCCGGTCTGTTGATTTAGTCTGGATTTCTACGTGGGGTAAGCTTCCAGCTTGCCATCGCGGAATGAAAACTCGATGTTTTTTTGACAACTTGACAAGCTGGAAGCTTATCCCACATTAAATCAGCAGACCGCTTGCCGCGAGGTGTGCATTCGGTCAGCACCCGCGGCTAGCGTCTTGCCGCTCACAAAACCACAAATCTGACCGAGCGAAGTATAATGCCAACCATGTCCGGTATCGCATCAAAGCAAACACCCTCGTCGAGCGTGACTCCGACGAGGGTGGTTGCGAACGATGCGGAGAACATCCGCGCTGCTCAAGAGTTTCCTCAGCCGCCGTTGCCGACCAGTTCCGGCTGCCCCTGGCTGCTGGTGAGATAATAATTGTCCTGAGTCGAGTTGCTGCTCTGGCCGTTGTACGAATGATCGCAGGCCTGCGCGACGTCGTTGAGTTCGTTGTTGACGGCGTAAGACACGCTTGTCAGACCGACGATGCAGCCGATCACCAGAATCGTGCCGACCAGGACGATTTCTGACGACACAATAATTCCACTTTCGTCCTGAATCAGCTTCTTCAACAATTCTCGCATAGTGAATACTCCGGTCAGCATGAGGAGGGCAGGGGGATTTTTGACCCGATCCGAAACAAACCGGAATCCGCTCGGCATTGCACCAGGCGCGGACTCAGTTTTCAGTCTCGTTCAGAACGGCAGGCAAGGAGCCTTTCTGCAACTTTACCCCATAAACCGGGCGCTGCGGGAATTCGTCCGGATTCAAACACAGTTCCCAGTACCTTGCGAGCGGCACGACGAATGTGCCCAGCGGGCAAATCCGGAGAAGACTGCGGGACAAATCAGATGTCACTCAGACAGCGGATCAACTTTCGGCGGATCATCCATTTTCTTCCGAATTTCCTGAATCACCATCGGCAAATAGACGACGCCCGAATAATGATCCGCCAGGAGTTCTACATGATGACCGTCCGGCAGCTTCGCAGCCTCTGCCAGTGCAAACGATGAGGCTGGCGGCACGACGTCATCGTATTTGCCGCTGTACAGCCACAGATTCTCCGAGTCGATCCGATGGGCCAGACGCAGAGGTTCTATCGGACGCGAAAGTTCGCGGATCTGCTCGCCCTTGATGCCGACGGCTTCCAGTTGCGCCCGCACTTTGGCCGCGTCCTTGTTGCCGCTCTGTACAACGTCCGCCAGATTGCCGCCCGCCAGCAGCACGAACACGCGACCATATCCGCGATCCAGTCCTGCCACAGTGGACGTCACGAATCCGCCCAGACTTGTTCCCTGAATTCCCACCACATCGTGCTGCACAAGCGGCAAGCTGGCGACCACATCCTTCGCGCGGCGGACGTCAGTGATGGCTTGTTTCATGCCGGAAAGAATGAACTCCACCTTTCCGGTCGATTCCGATCGCCGATTTCCATAACCCGGCAGATGAATCAGAAACGTATGCAGTCCCTGAGCGTTCAGGCCCTTGGCAAAAATTCGCCCGACCGTCATGCCTCGTCCCGATTCGTGGACAATTACGACGGCTCGTGCCGAAACTGGCTGCCGCATCTTGTCTCGTGCGACATACCATTCCATTGAGACGTTGTCGTTGATTTCGTTACCGGTATCGACTGGCGAATTGAAGCGAATCAGCAGATCTCCGCGATCTTTCTCGGCGCGTTCGCAACGAATTTCAAAGTCTGCCGGTGTCCAGCGAAGTCCCGTCAGACACTCCTGAGCATCCGCAGTCGCATCGACAT
>JAYTAK010000244.1:0-10536 GCA_043737515.1 Candidatus Kuenenia sp.
CGATGCAGCCAGTACAGGAAAAGCCAGAAGACGACGAACGCGCCGGTGGCGAGCGTAATCGGAGCGTACCACTCCGGATCCAGTACTCTGGGGCCGAAAGTGGCTTCGATGAATCCCGCGAAATGGACGCTGATCAGACTTTCTCTGGTCCAGCCGCCCAGGGTTTGCCCCAGCAGATAAGTCAGGATGGAATTCATGCCGACGACCACCAGCGGGAAGGCCAGAAACTTTAGGGGCGCGATGTCAAAGAGCAGATAGAACAGCGCCAGCATTCCGATGACGTAGCCACCGCTGAAGAGAACCCAGCTCGGCGTCCAGATACGTTTGACGATTGGACACACAGACATGTCGGCAAGGACGCCTAGTCCCAGACAGATCCCGGCGGCAACGATCAGGATTCCCAGCTTTTTCCAGTGCGAATATCCGCCCGCGAGCAGCAACTGTCCGCAGAGCATGCCAAGCAGCGTCGTGCCGATGGATGGTATAAAACTCAACGTGGCATAACCTCCTGAATTCGGCGTCCATGGAACATCGTTTTGCAGGAATACGCGGCCAATCCAGCCCGGGCCGACGGGCGGCGGTGTCAGAGTTTCTGTTGTCAGAGTTTCTGTTGTCAGAGTTTCGGTCGTCGGATCTGTCGCAGGCGTCGCCGTCGCCGCTGATTCATCACCGGACGGAGCTGTGACAGAGCCGTCGTCTTCCGGATCAGGTACAGCAGCACTGTCCGACGCCGGAGGCTGAACGGCATCGGGTGCAGTCTCACCGGGTTCCGTTGTTTCTGCATTCTGTATCAGCGTCAACGCGACGGGTCGCCAATCAGAATTCCGGGGAACAGCGGCGGCACCTGCCGCGGGTTGAGAATCCGGTTCCTGGGCCGTCCGCAATTTGGGTAACAACCAGCGGTCGAAAAAGAATGCGGCGTTGGCGTTCTTCGACCACGCAGCAAAGCGGCCTTCGAAAACTTCGCCATCCTTTGCGCTTGCAGAGACGCTGGCGTAGTCATAATCCGCGGGCGGCGGATTGAAGAAGAACAGTCCCCAGTATCCCACCAGAATCGCGACCAGCGCGACGCCCTGAACTATGGGTCTGAAGTTGAGCAGACACCAGGCAAAGAAATAGCCCAGCCCGATCTGGCATAACACGTTCGGGAACTCCCATGTTGTATGGTCCTTGCCGCGGGACTGCAGGAATACGCCGATCAGAACCAGTGCCACCGACCGCATCAGCGCATGCATGGCTCGACGCAGAAACGAATGATCCTGCTGTGATCGCCGCACGTATGAAAACGGCATGGCCACACCAACCATAAACATGAACGCCGGCTGTATCAGGTCCCAGAAAGATACTTTGTAATAGTCAAACGAACTTTGCCATTTTGGATGATCAAAATGCCACGCCAGATTCGTCCAGTACTCGTGATTGTGAACCTGCCAGACTGGCGATGCATCATCAATGTCAGCAAACTTCGCGATCCCGAAACCAGTGGCCGCCAACATCATCATGATAAAGCCGCGAAAAGCATCCAGCGATATCAGCCGACCGGGCGATTTTTCGTTTCGCCGCCTGTTGGTACTTGGCGATCCTGGCGATTTGGTCCCGCCAGTTGCCTGCAATGCTGCTCCGGCGGCAACCGACGCAGCACCCTGAATGATGGGTGGCGAAGCGATCGTGTATGTCCCGGACTCCTTCGCCGTGGATTCTGGTGTCGGCGTGGCTTTCGGGAGCACTGGCTTCGGGGGTACTGGCTTCGGGGGTACTGGCTTTCCAACCATCGCGAACCTCAATTCCTGGTGATATGAGTTTGCCGTGAACGCACGATGTGCGTCGTCAAGATACAGTGTGGCGGATTCAGCAATTCTGCAGTTTTCAGCAAGTAGGGTTGAAGCGTATCACTGCTGCTTTTATTCTGCTGGCTCCACATGCACAGCGAGACACTTTCTGTTCTGTCAACGTTTTTCCCGGCTCAGAAACCAGTTCGCGACACGAGTGCTGTCCTTGACCGACAACAACCTGGTCAGGCAGCGGCCTGCCTTACACCACCATGGCGCGATGTCCGGAATGCGAGCAGATTCCTTGATTAGGGAGTCGATGGTGTTTTTCCCAAGCAGCGGTAACTGCGAGCGTTCGACATAGAGGAATGTGTTGTAGCGGTACCACCACTCAACTGTCGGAGAGTTCCGAATGGCAGGACGAATGGCGTCGAGCAGGACGTAGTTTCGCTTTGCAAACAAGTCGCGCCAATATGCGTACGGACGTTCATTGACGTGCTGGACTCCTAATTGTCCGGGGACTGCGGCGGAAAAGAGAATCTGCCGACCATGCCGGACGAGGTTGTCAACAAAAACTTCCGCTGAGGATTCCGGAATGTGTTCGGCCACTTCCAGACTCTGGACCAGATCGAAGGTCTGATGCAAATCGATGGGCTGGCTCAAATCTGCCGGCGTGAATTCCGCAGCATCGATCCGCAACGTCGAGAGATCCACCCAGGAGCCGTCCAGACCGTGAACTCTTTCAGCCCCCAGAGCCTTCCAGACATTCAGCCACACGCCATTGCCACAGCCAAAATCCACAATGCTGCGAGCGGAAAAATGCTGCTGGACGAGCGGCAGCACGACCTGAGCGGAAGCCCTTGCTCCGTCCTCAACGTTCTCGAAAAAACTCGCGTCGTATTTCGTTGGCTGCATTGTGATGGTCTCGAAGTGTTTCAGGGGTTCTTTGGCGCAACTTTGGAATCTCTGTCTTCCAGGGATGGTTCAATCAACTGTACACGATCCCTGAGAATCCGATAGGTGACGCCACGCCAGACGTGAGTCCGGGCGAACGCCGCAGTCAGCACAACGATTGGATAAATCAGCCCCAGGATGGTGAACGCAGGAACCTGCATCATGATACGTCGCCAGCCATATGGCGAAACGGTCTGATTCCGCGTCGTTTTCACAAACCTTCGGATTTGCCACTCGCAGCAACCCACGCAAACCTGAGTGACTGTTCCGTAAATCAGGATTCCAATCAACCACGGCACCAGCGCAGAGGAACCTCGATAGATCGACAGGGGCAGCAGAATCCAGATCTCACAGCCCTGCAGCATGGCCGTGCGAAATACCAGTCGCCAACTGGGATGGTGGAGCTTCGCGGCCAGTATCTGTCGCACCAGGAATCCCCCAAAAGCCGTCAACGTCACCGTTTCAGAATTGATCACAGGAATGTCAGGCTGCGGAACAGCTCGATATCCTTTGTCGGCAAGATATCCGGCAAGCTTTGTGTCTTCACTGAACGCCAGCCGAATCGCCGTCACGAATTCCGGATCACGAAACACGTCGCGATGCATCGCCATGCTGCCCGCCCAGATGATTCCTTCCTGATACATGCAAGGCGCTGCCATCGCGTTCCAGAGGTATCGAACCAGGCTTCCAATCGTAGGCACTTCGGGAATATACCAGCGATTACCGCTTGTGGCCTTTGATCCTCCCTGCACCAGCGGTCGCATCAGATCTCGCAGCCAGTTCGCGTGAGGAACGGTATCGCCGTCGCAGAGGACTATGGCATCAACGGACTCTTCCAGTTGTTCCATACCGCTCACAAAACTGCTGGCACGACGAGAACAGGTCGGAAACAGGTACTTGCGAAAAATCACTTCAACTCGATCCGGGCCATACTTCTGTTGCAGCGCTATCACCTGAGGCAGCGCTTCATCTTCGCGGGAATCGACAATAATGATCACCTTGTAGCGGGGATAATTCTGAGTTGCCAAGCCGTGCAGGCAGCGGTCCAGAAATGGGTCGGTACCTCGCAGACACAGGAATACCCGAGCCTCCGGAAGGGACGAGTCGGCGATTTCCGGTCGGGCTTCACGATTCGCGGCGCGCAATGCTTTGATCAAGGGCACAAACTGCAACAACGCTTCTGTCGTCAGCCAGGCACAGACCAGGAGCGATATGATTCCTACGGGATCGGTCATCATCAGAAACCACGGAGCTTCAAAAAAAATACTGGAGGATTAGACGGGATTCTCTGGCGTTTCATTCCGCACCCTGCGGCGGATCGACAGGCTTTCGCGGATGCACGAGCGGCAGTTCGCGAGTCGTCTTTTCATGGCTATCGACTGCCGGCGCGTCAATCTCGACGAGGATCTCGGTTTCTCCCAACAGCAGGCAATCACCGGATTTGAGCAGCGCGCGTTCGATGTCCTGGTTGTTAACGATCGTCAGGTTTGTTGATTCGTTATCCACAATCTCAAAACCACCGTTTTCGCCTGGGCAGATTTCGGCGTGAATTCGACTCAACAGCATGTCATTGATCGTAATGTCGGCTCGATGACTGCGACCCAGCGTCACGGGCAGATCGGATTCAGTCAGCTCAATATCGCCTTCTGCAAAGACGGCGGATTTCAGAATGAGTCGAGCCATAAAGTTTTTCGATCCTGAATTGGCAGGCCACATGTTCTGAGGAGTTCCTTCGAGGGAGGAACAGCGGGGTGGATACTATAACTCCTGTCACTGCGAAAGTCCTGCTGTCGTGGATACCTGCGCCAGAGTTTCACAGCAAACACTGGCTGCCGCTACAACCGATTCTGTCGATCGTATCGGAATAATCTGACGATCGAATGTCAGCCGCGACTGCCGCGAACAATCACCGGACCTGAAATCCTGACCTAGGCTTGTGTGGCACCCGCATCTGTGACCGGTCCTCGCGTCTGATCGTATTCCCGCTTTCAGTCCGTCGATCTGTGCAATGCCTAATCAGGAAGAATGGTTCATGTCTCGTCGGTCCCCAGGTCTCATTTCCAAACGCACAAGTGATCCCCGCATCCCGTCGCCAGCGGCAGTCCGACCGGTTGCAGAGCAGACATCGGCAGACTCGCTCGAATCTTTGCTCGCCTCCTGCGGTGCCCTGCAGTCTGTACTCCGAGACCACGAAGATACAAATCCGTACGATGAATTCAGGCCCGATCCGGATCAGGATCAGGACTCTGAACCGGACGCATGCTGCATGGAAGTCGCGGAATGCGCGCGGACCTCGAATGACTTTGTGGATTCAGCGGCTGATCCGTCGCAGCCGGAACCAGGCGATTCCGCAGCCGCCAGCATTGCGCCGCTTGGCGATGTCACGTCGTTGATGAACTCGCTGCGTCATGAATTTCGCGCGTCGATTGATGAGTTGAAGTCGGCACAGTCGGCAGCAGCCGCAAGTCAGAGCGCCGTGCTGAAGACTTTGACCGAGATCATTTTTCAGTCATCCTCAATGCGTGGAAGTACTGGAGATGGTCTGGAAGAAAAGCTGGCAGCCGCAGAAGAACGAATTCTCAGCCGCATCAATCAGGTTGTCGGCGTGGTAAATGTGGTTGACTTAAAAGAGTCCGCCAGTTTCAACAGTGCCGGATCGGGAAGATCGATGCCCGTCAAAAAAGCACCGGCTCGTTCATGGGCAGAAATCCGCGATGAATTCATGGTGAGCGGCGGAGTTGAAGATACTCCGGATGAAGCAGATCACCGGGAATCTGATCGCACTCGGGAAGAATCACACATCGATGAAACCGTGACAGCAGAAAAGGAGTGCCGTCTGGAAGTTCCGCGTGCTGTGGACATCGGGGCACTCAACGAACAGCAACTGCACGCTGCGTTTTACGAACGTGAAGCATTCATCGTAACGCTGATCGGTCGCTTGAGGCATCAGCATCAGAAGTCGAGCGGGCACCTTCCAGCAGAACAACTCAAAAGTATGGCAGGGCACTTGCCGGAAGATCTGGCGCTACAAGTCCTGCAGACTCTGGAACAACTCGATGAACTCGCCCGCATCGGCGAACTGGAACTGTCGCTGGAACGAGCGCGTTTGTCGCGCCAGGTGAGTCAACTGAATGATTCACGTCAGGTGATTGAACACAACGCGCGGCAACTGGGACTTACGCTGGCAGAAGACGGCACATTGTCGAATCCGCACAAACAGACAATGCGCAGCAGCGGTTCCCGGCGTTGGCTGAGCAAACTGGGATTCGGGCAGTAGGATATTTATCCGCCACGGCGCTGCAGCACCAGCAGTCGAAACTGCATGTGGGCGGGCTTCGGGAAAGGTTGACCTGACTCATCGAATGATGCGACGGACCAGCCATGCTGGACTGCAAGTTCTGTGAAACTGAGGGCGGTGATGCGGCCCGGATCACCGATCCAGACGAGTCCCTGATCGCTGACCATCATTTGCAGCGTCTGCAATAACGGCACATAGCCTGCGTCGTCATACAGCACATCGCTGGCAATGACCAAATCGAACTGATCGGTCGGCGGCTGCTGCCATTCGAACACCAAACCGGTCGTGTCCGCAAAACCATTCAGGGCGGCGTTGGAAACTGCCAGTCTCACGGCCGACGGCGCATGATCCGCAAATGTCACGTCATGCCCGGCGATCAGTGCAGCGATACCGGTGACGCCGAGACCGCATCCCACTTCGAGCACCTTCAATCTCGAGGGCCATATGTGGCGCAGAATAATCGCGGCCATCGTCGGCGCCGTGTCCCACAGCGTTCCCCAATAGGGATCGCAATCGGAAGCACCGGCAATTTCTTGCTGCAGCGCTTCTTCCAGCAGTTGATCCTGGCTGGACGGCAGCTCGACGACGATCTCATGGTCAGTAATAGACAGGGTCCGGCGGGTCAGTTGCAGCGTCATTCGATTTTTCTGAGACTGTCGTCGATGTGGTTCAGTGATTTCTCGGCCATGCGGTTAAAATAGTCCCAGGAATGACCACCTCCGGACGTCTCCAGATCTCGTTCGTGCAGAATTCCTGACGACGACAGTTTCATCCCCAGCCGCGCGGCTCCGTCGAACCATTCCGCGTCGGCTGGATCGCAACAGAAGAATTGATACCTTGGCCATGCCAGCGGATGCAGGTTGAGCACCACCGATGCCTGGCGTGCGGCTTCCGTATCCGGAAACATCGAATCCAGCGGAATGCCGGAACCGTAAAGCTGGTAAAAATCCACGGCTGGTGCAATCGCCGCCACGACCGGAAACTTTGATGCATGGCGGAACGCCAATTGAAGTGCGCCCTGACCTCCCATGCTCACACCCAGCAACGCGATGCGCGGAGTCGCGATGGAGAACGTGCGCTCGATAAAAGGCACGACCGAATTCACCAGCCAGTGTTGCGGCGTCTGCTCGGCGTCAAATTCGCGACACACGACATCCAGCCACCAGCTTTGCCCGCCGTCGGGACAAACGGCGACCAGCCCATGCTGCTGGAACAGGCGACTGAAGACCGGGTTTTCGTTCAACCCTACGCGCCCGTGGCCATGGAGAAACAGGACGGCAGCCTGCGGAGGCGAATCTACCTGCGGTACAAAGAGATCAATTCGGCGACCGTCCAGCGACTCCGTGTGCCAGCGGTTCAGAATCGATTCGCCGCCTGCTGCGATTTCCACCAACGACGGATCGGCCTGGATCTGAGTTTTCTTCGATGGCACGGCACCACGAAACAAGTCTCGGAGATTATCGAACATAAGGATTTGGGATAGCTTTATTCGGCAAGAATCTCGCGAATACGATTGGCGAGTTCTCCCGGACTGAAAGGTTTTTGCAGGAAGTCGATTTCGGGTTCATGGGCACCCTTGCGCTGGACAACATCGATCGCAAAGCCCGACATAAACAGCACACGCATGTGATTCTGACGATTGACGATGGCGTCCGCCAGGTCTCGCCCGTGCATGTCGGGCATGATGACATCGGTGATCAGCAGATGCACGGTATTCTGTTCGGCAATTGTGATCGCCTCGGTGGCAGATCGAGCGACAATCACGTTGTAGCCAAGTTTCTTCAGTAAAGATTTTCCCAGATCCAGTACCAGTGGTTCATCTTCCACAAGCAGAATGGTCTCAGACCCTGTCAGTTCGTGATGCAAAGGAGTTCCTGTACTGGACTTTTCAAATTGCACTTTCGACCGAGGAAAACAGATGTCGAATGTCGCTCCCGAACCCCTTTTGCTGGAGACTGAGATCACGCCGCCGTGCCCGTGTACGATGCCATACACAATTGAAAGTCCGAGGCCCGTGCCTTTGCCAAATTCCTTGGTTGTAAAGAACGGCTCAAAAATACGGGCCTGCGTCGCTTCATCGATACCGCACCCATTGTCCGAAATGCTGAAGATGACGCAATCGCCGGACGAACAGCGTGTGACGGAAGATTCTGAGATACCTGATGCCGGGAGGTTACGTGCGATGATTGTAATCTTCCCTCGCCCATCGATTGCGTCGCGGGAATTCACAATCAGGTTGGCCATGATTTGATCCCATTGAGCAGGATCGATGAAGATCGGCCACAATTCCGGTATTGGATTCCAGGTAAGTTCGATTTCTTCACTGACGACGCGCCGCATCAGACGCAGCATGCGCGGCACGGCTTCATTCAGGTCCAGCGCAGTTGGAGCCGTCGATTGTCTGCGGGCAAATGCCAGGAGCTGGTGAGTCAATTCCGAGGACCGTCGCGCTGCGCTGCGAATAGCTGTGACCTGCTCGGCGATCAGGGATTGATCGTCAATTTGCATCAACAGAATGTCGCTGTATCCCAGGATGACCTGCAGCATGTTGTTGAAGTCATGTGCGATGCCGCCTGCGAGCGTGCCCACGGCTTCCATCTTCTGAGCCTGCATCAGGTGACGTTCCAGTTCATCACGCTTCAACTCCGCTCGTCGCCGATCAGTGATATCCATCGCCAGCGCGAAAAAACCAGGCACTGAACCGTCTTCGGCAAAATGCGGCGCGTAGGTGACGCTGCGGAATCGCGGTTCGCCGTCGAGATCCCCTTCCGGCATTATAAATTCCACCGTTTCACCATTCAGCGCTCGTTGAATCCACGGTGCCACGAACTGGTAGTGTTCCTCCGAAAGCACCTTTTCCAGATGGTGGCCGAGCATGTCATCGGTCGCGGGCCCGAGTCCTTTGGCATGCCATGTCTCGCCCATTTCATTGACAAACTGGATGACCAGACTGCGATCGATATACAGCAGCAGTCCTGGCAATGAATCTGCCAGAACCTGAAGCCGCTGTTCGATGGACTTGCGATGCTGAATGTCTTCGAACAATGCGATCAGCAACGGAGCCTTATCGATTCCTGCGTTGATTGCCGAGACCATCTGATGCACCCAGATCGGACGACCGTCCGCACGGACGCAGCGATATTCGATGGAGTATTCATGGATGTCGCCTGCCAGCAGCATATCCAGGCTCTCGGAATAACTTTCAAGATCCTCTGCATGGATTATCTGGAAAAGCGTCAGGGTATTCAGATCCGACACTCGATACCCAAGAATCTCCGCCGCGTAAGCATTTGCCTGCACAAACCGCATCGTGCCTGAATCGATGATCGCCACACCAATCGCCGCCTGTTCAAACACGGCCCGGAATCGTGTCTCGCTGAGTCGCAGTTCAGCCTCAGCAGAACTCAGCAGCTGCACATCCCGTTCTAACTGGGAATGAGCGACAGACAATTCGGTGGTGCGATGATGCAGCGACTGCGTCAGATGCTGTTGCCGCACGGCGATGATGTAAGTCAGCATTCCGGCCAGACCCAGAATCGCCGCTCCGTTTCCACCGAAAACCAGTGCAGACCGAAAATACGCCTCGTTCCAGCCGGCACTTGGCACGCCTGCAATTTGCCAGACCTGATTCAGGCGTTGAAACTCGATGATTTCCGGATTGGATTCAAACACCTCAGGGCTGCCAACGAAGGGAGCCTCGGCAACTCGGCGAACTGCGATCTGCAACAAATTATGAATGCGGCGAATCCCCGCTTCTGCCAGGAATGGATCAAGCTTCAGGACGATGGCAACACTTCGCAGAGGATGCATCGGCGTCGCCTCCGAATCTCGCAGAACTAGCCCCGCGCCTCCCTGAATGAGTGGAATGGGACCAGTCAATCGCACGTCACCTGTCTGCATCACAATTCGCAGATCTTCGATAACCTGCGGGGTCGGATGCTTATACAGGTTAAATCCCATCACGGCCTCGTTGCCTTGCTGCGGAAAGCAATGTGTAATCACTCCATCGTCTACAATCTGGTACGCCTGAACCCAGGTGGAATCCGCACGCATGCCGCTGGCGATATTCGCGAAGGATTCCGCAAAGGATTCCGGCGATTCAGTATCATGCTGAAGCGTGAATTTCTGCAACTCCTGCAGTTCTTCTTCCAGACTCTGCATCGTGTGATTCAGAGAATCGGCCTGCAGCCTCAGGATCTGGCGGACTTGCTGCTGTTGTTCCTGCTGAGCATTCTCCGCCTGAGCCCAGGTCACGAACAACCAGACCGGAGTCAGCGTCAGCATGACCAGCACGGCTTTTCGAATCGCTTCTGTTCGAGGTGATGTGCTCTTATTCATTGGACTTTGTTCAGCAAACGTTTCGAGTGTTGTTTTCCTGAGTAGATTTTAGCGTGCCACTTTACTGTAGTCGCGAACAGTGCGAGCAACTTTGATAGGGGTAGGGAGGGCTGAATGAATTCAGCTCCCCCTCCCTCCGAACCGTGCGGGCGGTTTTCCCGCACACGGCTCTCCAGT
>JAYTAK010000245.1:0-10524 GCA_043737515.1 Candidatus Kuenenia sp.
CTGTTTGGCGCGCGTGGATGATGCACGAGAGGCCTCAGGGACTTTGATCTGACGGCGTTCGACTTCCAGGCCGGCCTTTTCCATCAAGCTGCGGGCGAAGGTATCCTCTTCCTCTGGTGCAGGACCATTTCCCGTGACTTCGTACTGAATGGTGAACGCGTGTTTTGCGATGGTCACCACGTCGCCCGGAGTGATGCATTTGGAACTGCAGCGTTCGCCGTTGACTTTGATTCCGTTGCTGCTGCCCAGGTCGCGAACATTCCAGTAGCCATCGCGGAGTTCGAATTCGCAATGGTGCGACGATACGTTTTGGAAATCCAGCTTGATGTCGCAGCTTGAGCGCCGACCAACCAGAAGTTTTGGCCCTGTCAGAGGAATTGCGTCCCCGCCGCCACATGGAATAAGTTGTCCAAGCATTGTGAAACGCCACTCCGTAATGCTTCAAATGCAAACCCGAACCGACTCAGCGATTGGGAGACCAGGAAAATGAGACAGGATTTCTACGACGGGAAACGGGATTTGCACAAATCGTTCCGAATCCAATTCAGATTCTTCACTGAAGTGCCGGGTGTTGGGGCCGACTCATCGAAAGCAGAGGCTACCCGACTCCCAATGTTCCGTCAAATCGAATCAGGACGGACTCGCGTCAAAATTCGTTGAACGCTGAAGCAGACTTAAACAGCCGTCACGATCGGCGTCACCGCTGCCTGCCGCAAGTTTGCACAGACTGTACCAATCGGCAACAACTCCGGGCGGGCAGCAGGTGCCGTGATTCGATCATCGCTGGAAGCGCGGAATGGTGTGTTTTTCGGCCAGTTTTGGTTTGAGCAAACTGACGATTCATGGCAATTACAGTGATGATGCTGGAATCCCCGCATTTCTGCAAAAACATGCACCTGGTCTGAACGGTTTATCCGGTCGTGCTACGCAGGCAGTTGTTGCCGCTTGTTCTGAGTTGTGACTGAATTCGGAAGGTTCGTGCCGCGAGCTTCCGATACCTCAACTCGCATGAAGCACTGAGCAGACCACGCTGGTTGCAGCAATCTGCAAAGTCGTCGATGGAGATCCATCCGCTGAATTCCTGACCAAGGTCGATTCTGAATGTGTCAGCCCCCAGCAACCTCCCGTTTGCCAGAAACTCCGGCGGATGTGAGATCACTCGAACAGCTTCGGTTGTTTGTCCATGTCGCCCTGTGCCGCAAAGAAAATCTGCTTGAGCACCATTTTCCGATGACGGAACTTGAACTGCGACAAAATGGAAGTCGCTGCGGAGTCCAGTTTGTCCTGCACGGACCACGTTCCGTGAAACTGGCCGCCGTATGGTCGTCCGCATCCAACGAGGTGCTGCTGTACGACGCGACCGGAAACCGTTTCGGCCGAATTCGACTGCCCAACAGGGTGGCATAAAGGCGCGAAATTCAGGCGGATTCATTATTGGTTGATCCCGAGGACGCCTTTTGTCCAGTACCACATCGGGAACGTGATCGCGGACCCTTGCTCAGCAAACGTTGAGCGTGTTGTTTTTCTGAGAAGAATTCAGAGGAGCAGGCTGACGGATTTTTGGGTGCTTGCGGCTCGAGCGGTGCGGAAAGAGGGGATTTTCGACACGATCAGGGCTCGTCCCCATCGAGCGCTGATCATCACCAGACAAGAAATCCGGAAGGCGTTTTCGCCACTGCGGAGCTTGCCTCCGCAGTTCGGCTCTGCCATCCCCAGGAAAACGGCATTGAAAGGCTTCGTGCGGACTGCGGATGGCAAGGCCGGACTGCGGATGAACGAAGGCGAGTGTGGGATCGGTGTTTCATCCGTGGACAGACCCTGTTGGGTTGCGGGCCAAGCCCCCGCCACGATTCCACCGGGCTTCCTGCACAAATGCCCTGACTTTCAGCTCAGCGAGTGCTCACCGCCACCAGCTCCCGCCGCTCAACCCCGAACGCTGCTCCGCGCTCGCCGTCCGCATTCGCGAAGTCAAAGCCTTATGAGTTATGCCACGCCGTCAGCAATCAATGCGTGCAAACCACATCGCTTTGCGATCAATGAGGCGACTAGCGAAGCAAAACAGCTCACTGGCTTCTTCGACGGCATTCGCACGTCGTTCTTCAATTGATCTGTGGCCTGCTGGGGATGTGATCTGGAAACCAATGAGTTGATCCTGGAACGCGGCGAGATCGTCTTTCAGATTTTTAAGGCATTGTTCGTCAAGCAATGCGTGTGTTGGCCAGTAAAGCCTGTCTTGAGGCCGACTGCTCTCGATTGCAGCCGAAAGCCCGCGAAAGCGATAGGGATGCATTTGCAGCATTTGATGTTCCGACTTGTCATTGAATACTTTTTTGGCAAGTTCGAAGATCTCAAAGTTGACATTACCGTGTTCCATCACCTCCACAGACTCCGTGCAGTCGAAGTGGGACAGAATGGTTACCGTAGCGGAGTCCCATGCAACCAACTCAGGCTCGGTAAGATCTGTGGACCAATCTTCCGCTGAAAATCGCCGCAACACCCATGCCAACGGATTTGCGGCCCAGACAGGCGGTTCTTCCTCAAAGAACGCATTTGCATTTTCGTCTGAGGCGAGGGCGGTCACGAATGCGTCGAGTTGCGCCGCCGTAGGAGAGTGGAGAAACTGTGCGAAAGCTGACTCGTCGATCGCGTTGTTTTGGAATGAGGGCATTTGTATGTGGAAGTGTGGCTAACGAATTGCGATCTATGCGTCTGGCGATTAGCCACCGTATAGATCGTGCGTTGAACTTTTCCGCCTCGTGGACTGGCCGCAAGTCTGCGGAATCAATCAGGGTCATTCAGCGGGACGACTGAGTCTACCAGGTGACGAAGGGCTTGTCACCTCGATTTCCCTGGCGGTTGCGATTCCGGTTGCGGCGACTGGCTTAGTTGTAATCTGCGGCGAAGCGCGGCCTTGAGTGCGCTCGGCGGGAGAGGGACGAAATCGACCATTTCACGCGAACAATGGGTTCCACGACAAATGAAATGCGCGGATGAGTTCTGCTGTTCATATCGCGAATGGACGCGAATTCACCCAGCGCGGGCATCGCACGCAACCCATCGTCGAAGTCGGGACACAAGCACAGTGTTGTCATTCACGCAGGAAGGCATGTGGCAGAAAAACCCCTGACTCTACCGGATTCAATGTGACGTCAGGAAAAACGAGTTTACAGCATGCATTCAGGCCCAAAGGGCTGGCGCTATGTCAGCCTGGGGCATCGCCCCAGGAAGGAAACACCAGTGAGTTATTGAGCCCCAAAGGGGCGGCGCTAATACGAATTTCAGGTTAGGATCGCCCCGTTGGGGCTAGGCGAAGATTGATTTGAACGAAACCTGGGGCGTTGCCCCAGGCTGACATAGGACCAGCCCGTTGGGCCTGAAGACAGATCCTGAAAGACTATTCAAGACCAATGAAGGTTTTGAAAATCACGACACATAGAATTCGGTAGGGTCAGAAAAATTCATGGCAGAAAAATGAATCGCAGAAGGACCTCAATTCGTGTTCTGTATTTTTCTGCCCCTCATTTTTCTGTCAGACCTGACTTCGGCAATCAGACGCCTGAGAATCTGCGCGAGAAAACAAGTATACAACTGTTAGTAGTACGAATAGCTGCAGTGATCCGGCGTCAGTTCGTGGCGACTTGCTCATCGAACGGAGCAGGCTCGCCAGTCGTGGCACGAAAACACTTCCTATCCCCTGTTTTTTTGACTTTATTCGCGTTCGTTCGCGTCCATTCGCGGTTCAGATCTGTTTTCCATCGACGGTTCCAAAGTTGGTGACTTACCGATCTGTCCTCTGCGCGTCGTCACCGAAAGACCCCCTGAATTCTGTGCCGCGCACTTTATTTGTCGTTGAACCGAAAATACTCGGCCTCCGACACTCGGTACGGGATTCCCCACATGTTATGCGGCTCGTGGTTGACAACACCAACAACGCGACATTTCTCTCCCGAATCAGGTGACCAGTCGATTCCGCCTTCCGTGTGTGAAAACCTGATCGCTTCGTCATCAAGGTAAACAAGTTGATATGCCTTGTACTTTCTGAGTTCCGCAATAGCAGTGAATGTTACTCGCTTGCCGACGTTTGCTTGCAGTTGATGATAGCTTGTAATCGGTCGCGCGTATACGAATGCAATGTAGTACCAGGTAAACACAGTGCATAGCAGGATAATGGCAAAACAGAACGCCCAACGCCGTCGATGATTTCGTGTGTGCGAAGTAACGGCGTTTTCTTGCTGATCGAGTTCGTCTGTGCGAAGTGATTGTGTGGACTGCATCGCGTTGCTACATAACGAATTGCGATCTATGCGGCGGCATGGATGCCGACCGCATAGATCGTGCGTTGAACTTTTCCGCCTCGTGGATCGGGCGCAAGTCTGCGGAATCAATCAGGGTCGCTCAGCGGGACGACTGAGTCTACCAGGTGACGAAGGGCTTGTCACCTCGATCTGCCGGGATGCGCTCTCTCGGATCCTGGGTTTGCAATGGCATTTTTGCAGATTGCGTGATTCAAAGGTCTCGCAGTTCAAGCGGGAAGAAGCACAATTCGATTGGCCCCCACTGGCCTCGTGCCAGTGGACTAAGGTTTGTTAACTAAAACTGCAAGAACGCAAGAGGCCGCTCCCCACCCGACCTTGCGTCGGTGGAAGCCAGGTTTGAAAACTATGGCCGGTCCTGTGTCAGAGACACGGGCAACAAATCCGCGAAGTTTTCAAACCTGGCATCCACTGGCATGAAGCCAGTTGGGGGCCGGATTAACAGTGGGGCGGTTCGTGTGGTAGTCGGCAAACCGGGTTTCCACCGGCATGAAGCCGGATGGGGAACACTGGATTCGGTTCAGCCAACAATTCGCTCAGGAATTCAAATCTTCAACTTTAGCCACAGCATCAAAACAAAACTCAGAATCCCGCCTCTTTCGACGGACTGCGCAGACCGCACCCCTGAACAAATGCCTTGAGCTTCGGCTCAAATGGCTCGCACCGCCACAAGCCCACTCCGGTTCACCGCTTTGGTCGCTGGCTCGTTGCTTGAGTGATCTCGATACCATCAACAAATACGGCGGTCACGAGCCGATCACTGTTGTATTGGACTAGCACGGGCCACGCCCGTGGAGGCTGAACGAAGAAACGATCATACCAACTGGGAACTCCGCGAAATGTTCGTCTAACAATTGGTCTTAATTTTCTAGGCAAGGTATCCATCGACCCACCGTACATGGCACCAAATTCAGTTGGAGGTGCGCCAGCAGTTGGCCAACCCGATTCGTAGCCATAAATTGATCCGCCAAGGTGAGCATCTACCTTCGTCATTTCGTCCCCAAGTTGAATCTTCCTCGCTTCCTTGCGGAGGTTGTGGGTCTCTGAAGATTGGAAGCCGACTATCGCGATGACGAGCAGTGTGAGCAATCCAAGAGTAACTGGACGCGAGGCTGAAGACCGCTTCAGGAAGCGTAAAGCCTTCTTGAACTTTGACTGAGTTTGTATTGGTGTTTTGGGCGGAGGGTTAATCACACTGCAAGTCCAGCGAACGACCGCATTGACCGGGCGGCGGCCAACCAAAATTCCATTACAAAACCGCATCGACCGCCGCTCAGTGTCGAACGTTTTGTTCGTCAAGTTATAGCCCTCGCATTGAGCCATTGCAAACGCCGCAGCGACATTCGATTATGGCACCTTCCGAATCGGGAAATGGCTTTATTTCAAGAAGATTGTGACACTCCGGACATTGAACGTCAACAACAATATGATTGCAGTACAAATACCACGCAAGTAGATGTTCGCGTAGTCCGACTCTTGTTGTCCCTTTCATCAGCTGATCAATTTCGGATTCGATTCTACTTCGATCCATGTGCTTGCTCATGCAAATCGAGATCTCGTTCAATCTCATCGCGCAATTGTGAAACACTCAATCGATCGATGTGTTGTCCGTATTCGTTCCAGGTTCGATCGACGAGAAGTGACCAACGCTTAGCGAGTGCGTTGATTGGAGAATTGACACCATTCACGCGCGACCAGAATTCGCAGCGTTCGATTGGACCAACCAAGTAACTAAAGTGAAGTTCGCCTGCAACGAATTGTTTAGCGGATTGAACCATCTCTCGCACTTCAGGAATCGTGGCCATTGCACTGATCTGATTCGTCAATCAAGTATGGGTATCACCGGAACTGCCGCTGATCAACAACATGCCAGGGGCATTCTCACTGCTTTCTGGATTTTTATCAGGGGGCGATGTTTCCTGCAATCGTCCCCTCATGGCAGCCGGTGATAGAAAGTAAAAAGCCACGCTGGCGGTGGGGCAGCAGGGGGATTTGAAATTTGAAGAGACGTGCGGGGCATTCGCATCGTCGCCAGTACAGCGGCAGCTTTCTCGCCACAGAACGACGTTTCGGACGTCACTCATTGGAATCACTTATGACCGAAAAACATCAGCGTTCACCGGGCGGCGGCGAACGTTTTTCCATTGTCAAACCGCTCGGCTCCGCGGCTCCGTGTGCAACGCCTTGTTCGCGATTTTTCAACAGGCGAGCTCATCACTCTCAGCGTTCGGTTGCTGTTGATTTATAGGTGATCGCCGGAACCACCTAAGCCGCTTGACCAAGAGTCGCTCAATACGATCGGGAAGCTCGTCGAAGCCGACCTCAATAGTCCATGGAGTTCGGGAACCATCGGGGTACTGAATTCTGATTTTGGTGCTTGATGGCTGTATTCGCAATCGGGGGTTGTTCAGAACATCCGTTGATGTCCCAATAAACAACTCCGCCATTGACGTTGTGCCATGAAGTCCGGCAGCAACGTATCCCACGTCATTGAGTCGGGTAACCAAAGTGTGCATCGCGGCACCCCATGGTTGATCCACAAATTCAGCGTAGAGTTTAACGATCTCTGGCCAGGGTCGTGAATTTGGCGACGGAAATGACATTGGTTAAGCTAATCGCGAACAAGTATAGGTATCACCGGAAATGCCGCTGATAAACAGAATACCAGCGGCATTCTCACCGCTTGCTGGAGTTTTATCAGGGGGCGATGTTTGCTGCAAACGTCCCCTCATGGCTGGCGGTGATAGAAAGTAAAAAGCCACGCTGGCGGTGGGGCAGCAGAGAGATTTCAGAATTTGAAATTTGAAATTTGAAATGACGTGCGGAGGGCAGAGGGTTTATCAATGCAGTCAACAGACTGGCGGCTGTTCCTCGCAGCAGTGCTGCGTCGGTGAGCCCTCGCCCTGACGGGACAGCGCCGTGAAGGATTTTGATCAGTTAAAACGGGGCGAAAGTTGATCTTTGGACGAGTACACGGCGCGAGTGTTTCGGCCGCGAAGCGGCGACAGCATGTAGCCCAGGGGCGTCAGCCCGTGGATGCGGAATCATAAGGGATTGTGAGTCCCGAAGGGACGGCAGCACCGGTCCAACCCACGCTTGCTGTCGCCCCATTCGGGGCTGTCGGTGAATTTGATTCCGCCCGACCGTGGGTTTCACCCACGGCTACATGCTGTGGCCACTTCGTGGCCGAATCACAGTAATGGACCGCACGAAAATCCTTCACGGCGTTGCCTGACGGGACAGCGTCGGGAGCGTGCGCGGCAGTTATCACCGGTGCTGGCGTGAGTGTTTTCACTCATCCGGGCATGTTTCTGCTGTGATGCAGGGGCTACTACTGCTGCGCTCGGCTGGATTCCTCACGCAACCATTCGCGACTGCCGTCACACTCTGCCTGACCGGAAAATCCACTGTCCCTTGACACAGCAACAGACGATGGAACAGAAACGAGACGTTCTTTTTCGCTCCCTCGATCTGAAATTCCTGCGAGTGTTCTCATGTCGGATCATGCAAAAGAAGAAGCCGCACCAACTGGCGACGCTCCTGGAAAATCAGCGGGCGGCGGCAGCATCGTGCCGTGGATTGCCGTCGGTGTGCTCAGCGCGGGCCTTGGCAGCGCGCTGCCTTTTCTTCTGGCAGGACAGAAAACGCACGCAGCGGGCGACAGTGCAGAACCTGACGAACATGGCACCGCCACGGATTCCGACAGTCATGGAGGTAAAGCGAAAGCTGATCCAAAGAAGGTGAAAGGGTTTACCATGCCTGCGGAGGAAGACACGATCTTCCTGCCTTTTGGCGAACCAGGCAAAGATCAAAGTGTTGTGGTCAATCTGGACGAAGGCCGCATGTCGAGATACCTGCGAATCGCCATCTCGCTCCAGATCCCCAAGTCACAGGAAGAGAATTTCAAAAAGCAAATTGAAGCTAAGAAAATCGTGCTGAGAAATTGGCTGCTCAGCAAAATCTCCGACCTGGATCTGGATGATATTCGCGGTGCTGCCGGGCAAAACCGTCTGCGTCGCGAGATTCGTGAACAGTTCAACACCGTGCTCTGCCCCGATGGTTACGATCAGATTTACGACGTGCTCTTCGAAGAATTCAACGTCCAATGACCACCAGCGAAACCGTCACCAGTATCGACTTCACTGCACCTCGCCGTCTGACGGGGACCGCCAACCGTGCGCTAGCGCAGTGGAACGGCACGGCGACGTCTGTCCTGCAGGAATTCTGGCAGTCACTGCTTGGTAATCGCATTACGCTGCAAGTGGCCCGCACAGATTCTTCGGTCGCCCAAAAGGCGCAGCAGGCGTTGCCCGATCCGGGTTACGCGGCGCTGCTCAAAATTGGTCCCGCCCGGTTTGACGGGATGGTGGCGTTTTCCAATCGGATTGTGCTGACTTTGGTGAGTGAGATGCTCGGCACACTGGGTGACGCATGGCCTGAATCCCGTGACCTGACGCCGGCTGAATTGTCACTGATCGAACTTCTGTTCGGCGAGATTGCCCGCGCGTTCAGCCAGGGCTGGCCGGAAGTGGAAGCACTGCCGGTGGAGCTAGATCAGATCCTTGTGCGACCTCTCCGCAGTCGCATTTTTCAGCCTCGTGAAAACCTGATTCGCAGCATCGTGGTGATTCAGACGCCGTTTGGCGAAGAAGCATGCGTGATCCTGATGCCGCAGGCCGGACTGGCTTCCATCGGAATTGACGACACGGCGACCAGCTCTGTCCCGCAGCAGTCTGCGTCGCCGCTGATGCGTGCTCTGACAGAGACTTTGCCCGTCACCATGTCGGTGAGTCTTGGCAGCGCGTCGGTGTCGCTTGGTGAAATGCGTCAACTGACGGTTGGCGATGTGTTGATGCTTGATCAGGCCATTGGCCAGCCGCTTGAAGCGAAGATTTCGGGTCGTCTGCATTTTATTGGCCATGCCTGTCGGCTGGGTCAGAGGCAGGGGTTCCGCGTGCTTGTTTCCCAGAAAGATTAGGAAGAACGACGTGAGTATTGCAACCGCTGACACGACCGCTGCCGCTGTGACATCCAGCTCTGCGCTGAATGAGATCATGGCTCCGGGAGAATCCTCTGTGCCGGAAGCACATCCGGTCGAGTTTCCTCAGGTTTCACGTTCCAGGGCCAGTGCGGCGATGCCATTGGAACGATTTGCGGAAGTCAGTATTGAAATCTCCGTCGAAATTGGTCGCGTCACGATGCCGATCGGTGAGCTGCTGAAACTGGGCGAGGGAGCTGTGGTCGAATTGAATCGTGCCGTGTCTGAGCCCGTCGATGTGATGGCTCAGGGCGTGCGGATTGCGAGTGGTGAAGTAGTGGTTGTTGACGATCGGTTTGCTGTACGAATCACGGAAATTGTGAACGCTGATGATGGTCGGTGATGGGCCGGTATTCCAGCGAGGGAATGACGACAGGTATGAAGCGAATTCACAACAACAGGCACATCAACAGTTCCCGCTCCCTGCGAGGATATCGCGGTGCGCTCGTGGCATGCCTGTGGATATCGCTTGCGCTGGGAACTGCGAGAAATGCCGTGGCTCAAACAGGATTGAAACCACCAGCGCGGACGCAAACGGATTCCACGAAAGAACAACTCGCCCGTGCCCTTGAAGCACTCCGCGCCAACAATTCGCCACCAGCCACCAATGCTCCGCCGGCAAAACAAAAAGAGCTGTTTCTCGATCTGACGGCTGAGCCATCGACTGCGGCGACCGAATCCGAATCTTCGCAGGCGATGGCTGCAACGCTCAACGTTTCCATGGCGTCCAGTCCCATGCAGGTTGTGATGCGAGCGGTCGCCTGGATCTCGATTGTGCTCTGTGTCTGTTGCCTTGTCATTCTGGCCGCGCGCCGCTGGCAACGTGCGCGCGGACTGTTGCCAACCACAACATCACGCTCCCGAGTGCTGGAAACATTGTCTCTCGGCCCCAGCCGAACGGTATCACTGATCGAGATGCATGGATACCGAGCCCTCGTCGCCACCGACGCCGGAGGCATCCGATCACTGGTACTCGCGCCTTCGACATTTGAAGAAAGTCTCCGGGAAGAAGAGGGAATGGGAAATGACCAATGACCAAAAACCAATGACCAATGAATCTTAGCGCGGGCTTCGCCCGCAACCCAATTAGCCGTAGGGCGCTAGCCCCGGTTATGTGACGCACGAACCGGGGCTAGCGCCCTGCGGCTGATCGCGATAAATCTTCTCAGTAAA
>JAYTAK010000246.1:0-4572 GCA_043737515.1 Candidatus Kuenenia sp.
AAAATCAGGGGACTCACGTCCCCCGCTCGCCGAACGCAGCCTCAGTCCAACCCGCGTGAAGTATAACTACTTCTTAGCCGGCAGATCAAAGTCGCCACCGATGTTACGCCACATCGCATGCACATGGTTGGCTTCGTTCTGAGTGTTATTGTACTCGATGATGAACGATTCGCCCTGAACGACATAGTGATGTCGCTGATTGCGTTCAGATTCGCCCCACCAGCCGATCCGCACATTGTCCATTCCGGATTTCTCAATTGCCTTCATCCGGTCACGCACGACCTGCACGGGCATCGCAGAGACATATTCGGCAATCAGGTCTCGCAGCAGTTTCTGTTGCTCAGGAGACATGTCGGCGTATCGCAGACCCACAGCTTCCGTCACGACGGGCTGAGCTTCTCCGGCACCACGAATATCGTCCGGCGCTTCTTTCGCGATCCACATCTGCTTCTGCTGAGACTCAGTACATGATTTCAGAATATCGCGAGCCAGATCTTCGCGCTTGCCGAGGACTCGCAGGCTGCGTTTCGGACCGCCGTCGATGAGTCCCGGATTGGCTCCGAAGAACTCCGGTGTGCTGCTGACGATCACGCCGTCCTGGATCATGAAATTCAGCGACAAGTGATGACCTTCAAAACGCCAGCCCCATTTGCCGGTTGCGCCGGGCGTGCCGAAAATGGTGATGTGGTACTTGTGAGGATGTCGGCGGTTACGGCGATACTCTTCTTCACCTTCTTCGAACAGATACAACACTTCTTCAAGGCTGCGCACCTGCAGCGTCTTTGCATACCCGGCAGCCGACAGTCCTGATTTCACCAGTTCGTCGGCGGCTTTGCGGGGTTCGCCGAACAGATCCCACAGGACGACGCCGTTGCGATCGCGCGGGATGAAGTGCCAGTTGAGTCGTTCTGGATCGTCGTACGAAAACAGCATCTTCTGCTTGAGTTCAGCGGGCAGGATTTCGGCAAGCTTTGTGGCGGCAACTGCCATGCTCACACCGGGGCGTTCACTGCCATCATCGGCGAAGGCCGTTTGACGGTTTAGCAAGAGAGCCGCTGTCAGGACCAACAGGGTTGCGGAATTGATGAGCCATTTCATAGACATGATCCGTGGAAATTTTGAGGCGGGAAGATTTGCAGTTCAGGATTGTGTTTGGTGATTTCAGACGAAACTGGATGGTGACCGATCAGCCTGGCGGCCATGTCATTGGTCGGCCGCCCAGAATGTGAATGTGCAGATGGTAGACGCTTTGCCCGCCGTCCGCGCCTGTGTTGACAACAGTCCGATAACCGCCGTCAAGACCGAGAATATCCGCGACTTTAGGAACCGTCAGCAGCAGATGTCCGCAAAGTTCCGCATCCTCCGGAGCAAGTTGACGCAGCGAGACGATCGGTTTCTTCGGAATGAGTAGCACATGCACCGGAGCCTGTGGAGTGACGTCGCGAAACGCCAGGCAAAGATCGTCTTCGTAGACGATATCGGCCGGTATTTCACGGTTGATGATCTTGAGGAAAATCGTCAATACAGGCTCCCTTGCGAACCATCAGCGGACTGAGTTGAGCGGTCTGTTGATTTCGTCTGAATTCCATGTGGGCCAGGCTTCCAGCCTGGCATCGACTGCCGAAAACGCCATGTTTCTTGAAAGCAATGACAAGCTGGAAGCTTATCCCACTTTAATTCAACAGCTCCCACGTTACCGGTCATTTCAGAGACACTCTGGCGGCAACGGCCTTTCGGAATAAAACACAAGAATCCCGCCAGACCGGGCATTGTGGGCGTGGATCGACCTTCGTGCAACCGTGTGGACAACATTCACGCCAGGCGTGTGATCTGAAATCGTATACCCGAGACAAAGTCGTCGCCGCAGGCGTCAAATCTCAAATCACGGTTGGGCCACGATTGCCCTGACGGTCCAGACGACACCAGCTACGAATGCCGGGAGAATCCAGAGCCCGAGGAACATGAACGTGACAAGCACCCCGCGCCAGCCTCGCGTCCAGATCAGATACACGGGAATCGCAATCGACCATGTGAAAAAGACAAATGTGCCGAAGTCGAAGAATGGAGTACAGCGGCGCATGCGAGCGTCCGTCTGAACCCAGGTCATGAAACAAAGGGGCAGAGTGAAGTCAGCGATCAATTGCGAGTACAGTGCTGGCACCGCACCGGCGATCACGTACAGCGATTGAAACACGGCAACTATTGCAGTGACAATCAGCAGCCAGCCGTAACTCCGCAGGAAAGCAGAAATTTTGATTGCTCCGTGGAAACCACACGTCATCGCACTGTCTGACAATCTGTCGCAAAAGCAATTGACTGTGCGACACGAACGGAAAGGAGGTTAGCTGTTGGTGCCCGGTTGTCAACGAAGATCCAAACGTTGAGTACGGTCAGCCGGTGATTGACGATGCTTGGCGCGGGCTTCGCCCGCAACCCAATTGACGCCCCGGCGGAGCTTGCCTCCGTCGAGCGAGGATCATCACCAGCCATCACCCGAAATCGGCACCTGGCCACCATTGCGGCTTGCCCGCATGGAGCCGTGATTCCATTGATCAGCGCCCTACGGAGGCAAGCTCCGCAGTGGCGAAAACGCCATCCGGATTTCTTGTCTGGTGATGATCATCGCTCGATGGGGGCCAGCCCCATCGTGGCGGAAATCCCCTCTTTCCGCACCACCTGAGCCGCAAGCACCCAACAACTCGTCAGACTCCTCATCTGGAATCTTCTCAGGAAAACAAAACTCTAAACGTTTGCTGAGCAATGTGCAGGGTGCCACAGGCAACGCGCTGGGACACCGAATCACAAACACGGTGTGCCGGCGCTGCCGCTTGTCACACCGAATCACATATACTCCGCGCGGCCAGGACTGAGAGACGTATGGATTTAATCGTAGGGTGCGTGAAGCGGAGCGCAACGCACCAGTTGGGGAAAACGTAATGAACTGGTGTGTTTCGCTAGCGCTGCACACACCCTACATGAATCACTAAATCCACAGACCGCTAGCCAGGGGTTGTGCATTCGGTCAGCACCGGCGGCCAGCGCCTTGCCGCTCACAAAACCTGAAATCTGACCGCGCGGAGTATATTGGTGTGCCGGCGCTGCCGCTTGTCACACCCTACAAATGCATCAAGTGGCCAGCGGTGAAACTTTGAGTGCAGCCTCGACGCGGACAGGAGTGTCCATCGCGCAGAAACCACCGCTCTGCAGAATGGTTGCGGCTTTGGTTTGCGGCGTTGAACGTGCGGACGTACATTGCTCACTCTGCTTCGTAACTTTCGTCATGCTTAAGGAGCATCTCAATGGATCGGCGAGCATTCCTCAAAACTTCCGGAGCCGGGTTGACGGCGATGTCGATCAGTCACGGTGCGTACGCGGCTGCGACGACGAAGATTCCGCGAGTGGGTATCATCGGACCGGGCTGGTACGGCAAAGTCGATTTGTTCCGACTGTTGCAGGTGGCACCTGTGGAAGTTGTGGGCGTGTGCGACGTCGATAACCGAATGTCGGATGCGGCAGCCGACATGGTTGCGGAGCGTCAGGCCTCAAAGAAGAAACCTCGCACATGGCAGGATTATCGGCAGATGCTCAAGAATGAGCAGTTTGACATCATGCTCATTGACACGCCCGATCACTGGCATGCATTGCAGATGATCGACTGCGTCAACAGGGGTATGGATGTCTGGGTGCAGAAGCCGATCAGTGTCGATGTCATCGAAGGTCAGGCGATGTTGACGGCGGCTCAGAAAAACAAAAGCGTCGTGCAGGTCGGGATGCAGCGTCGGAGCACACCGCATTTGATCGACGCGAAAAACCGTGTCGTCGATGCCGGGTTGCTCGGCGACATCGGGATGGTCGAATGCTATTGCTACTACCACATGCGGGCGAATAAGAACCCGCCGGAGATCGCGGTTCCGGAAGGCTTTGATTACGACCTGTGGACCGGGCCGGCTCCGATGCGACCGTTCACGGAGCTGACCCATCCGCGAAGCTGGCGTGCATTTATGGAATACGGCAACGGAATTCTCGGCGATATGTGTGTCCATATGTACGACATGGTCCGCTGGATGCTCAAGCTGGGCTGGCCAAGTACCATCTCATCCTCTGGCGGTATTCTGGTTCAGACGAATTCGGCGGCAAATATCTCCGACACGCAGATCGCCACATTTCAGCATCCGGATTTCCCCGTGACTTGGCAGCATCGTTCGTGGGGCGATACGCCGGATAAGGACTATCCATGGGGTGCCACGATTTATGGCGACAAAGGCACGCTCAAGCTGAGCGTCAACAAGTATGAATTCACTCCGCGTAACGGCGGCGAAAAGCTGACGGGAACAGCGTTGTTTGAATACGACAAGTTCCCTGAGGACGAAACGGAGAAAGACCTGGAGCGTCACGTTGCGTCGGCAGTACGAGGCCACATGCTGAACTTCCTGAGCTGCATCGAATCCCGCGAAAAGCCTGTCTCCGATATCGAAGAAGGTCACATCTCAGCGGCCAGTTGCATTCTGGCAAACCTGTCGATGCAGCTTGGTCGAACATTGAAATGGGATCCGGCGACGCATACCGTCACCG
>JAYTAK010000247.1:0-10524 GCA_043737515.1 Candidatus Kuenenia sp.
GCAGCCCATTCGGCCGTCGCTCGGCTCCTGGCTCACCTATGGCCTGGGAACTGAGAATCAGAATCTGCCTGGCTTTGTCGTGTTGTGTCCCGGTAAGCCGGTCGTCGGCCCGGCGTTGTGGTCGAACAGTTTTCTGCCAGGAATCTTTCAGGGCACACATGTCGATAACGGGAAAATCGATCCGGCCAAAGTGATCGGTCATCTGAAGAACCCCGCTGTGACAAGTCCGAGCCAGCGGCGTCTGCTCGATCTGATGCAGCAGATGAATCAGAAGCATCTGGAGCGGCGACCGCAGGATTCTCAGTTGGAAGCCAGAATTCAGTCGCTGGAAATCGCCTATCGCATGCAGTCCGAGGCTCAGGAGGCGTTCGATATCAGCCGCGAGTCCGAGTCGACTCGGAAAGGATACGGTTCCGGCGAGTTTGCAGACGGATGCCTCATCGCCCGGCGACTCGTCGAACGCGGGGTCCGCATGGTCCAGGTGTATTACGGCAGCGGTCAGCCGTGGGATGCTCACGGAGACATCATGGATCACCGCCGCGACGCTTTGAAAAGCGATCAGCCGATTGCCGCTTTGATAGCCGACCTGAAGGCACGCGGACTGTTCGAGGAGACGCTGATTGTGTGGGGAGGTGAATTCGGACGAACTCCGACGGCGCAGGGCGACAAGGGCCGCAATCACCACGCAACCGGCTTCAGCATGTGGCTCGCCGGTGGCGGAATTCGAGGCGGCATGGTCTATGGAGCGACCGATGATCTGGGTGTGAAGGCTGTGGAAAATCGCATGAGCGTCCATGACCTGCATGCGACGATCCTGCATTTGATGGGCATCAATCATGAACAACTCTCGTACCGCTATTCCGGCCGCGACTTTCGGCTAACAGACGTGTACGGCAACGTGGCTCACGACATCATTGCGTGACAAGGATTCTCAGTTGATTCACGGACTGAAGCAGGAACTCGGGATTCCCATGTAAGAATGCAGGCGAATAGACCAAGTTGGGCTAAACCGAAATTGGGTTTACAGTTCGCCCATGGTTGAATCTGTATTTACTCCGCGATACCACAGTATGCGACGCCTACTTGTGGATGCGCGCAAGAAGCAAGGCGTTTCTCAGGCGGCACTGGCAGAGAAACTCGGTCGTGCCCAGACTTTCGTCAGCAAATATGAGCGGGGCGAGAGGCGTCTTGATCTTGTCGAATTCCTTGCGGTCACTGAAGCCCTGAATCTCGATGCGCTCAGGCTTGTGCGCCAAATTCAGGCAGTTGAGGCCACATGAAGATCGTGCATGTGGAGACATTGATCTCGTCCGGCGAATTTCCAATCTCACCTGAATGGAAACGGCGACGACGTATGATCCACAAAGCGATTAAGGCTGTTGACTGGCCACCCGGAAGCGGACGATTCATCATTCATCCCGAAAGCGGCAAGAAACGCGGTGCAGGGAATGGTGTGCGTCCAATCAAACATCGTTGCATTGAGATGTTGACAGCGAACGGATGGCGAGTGGAACAGCCTGTCGATGATGACGCAGGTTGTAAACTCGGCACCGTTGATGCTATTTTGAAAGTCAAACCTGGTCGCATCGCATTCGAATGGGAAACTGGAAATATTTCATCCAGCCACCGAGCTCTCAACAAGATGGCGTTGGGCTTGATGCGGGGAGTGCTGGTTGGTGCCATTTTGGTCGTCCCGTCGAGAAACCTCTATCGATTCCTGACGGATCGTGTCGGCAACTTTGATGAATTGGTGCCGTATTTAGATCTCTGGAAGTCAATTCCCTGCACGAACGGTGTCCTGGAGATCGTCGTCATTGAACAGGACGCAGAAAGTACCAATGTACCGCGAATTCCAAAAGGCACAGATGGACGAGCAACCGGCTAGGGTTCCACAAAATCGTCATTGTGATGTGACTTGATTTCATCTGATACAAGACGGTCGATGATCACGTCACAGAAATCCAGTTCAATCCCGAGCCAATGCCTCTCGCGATTCTCGCAGACCGCAAACGTCGTCCCACTGCCGCCAAAGGGATCAAGGACAACGTCGCCTGGGACCGTCGACATTTCAATGACCCGCTCCAGAAGTTTTGTCGATAAGGCATTCGCCTTACGGGCATCGGACTTGAATTTTCGATGCCGAACGGGAGGAATATCAGTCCACACGTCTTTCAGGTTCACCCCGTTCGGATTCATTGCGCCACGATGTCCGCCATAGTCTTTCAGTTCTTTCTGGCAATGACGACATACGGCAATCGGAGTTCTGATTTTCCTGAACGTCTTCGGTTTCCCTTTTGAGTAATACAGGAGGCTGTAATGACTGGGGTGCAAACGACCGGGAATAGGCAGACAGGCACTGATTTCGACAGCAATCCAATGGCGAAAGTCCAAACCCTGCTCCCCGAGAAATGCTCCCAGCGGGATGTTCCATTTAGGCAGGTTGTAGAGAAAGAGACTGCCTCCGGGTTTCAGAATCCTGACACATTCCACGAGCCAGTCCTCACACCATTTCAGGTAATCGGGCCGACTGTCATCGCAACGCTGACCGTATTCTTTTCCTAGGTTGAACGGCGGGTCTGCGAAGATCGTATCGACAGATGCATCGCAAAAGGAAGGCAGCACCTCCAGACAATCCCCGGCCCATAATGCTCCGAGATCGGTGACCTTTACCGGTTTCGGAGTAACTGACTTCACAAGTTTGCGATAGTCGAACAGATTGCTGCTGAACGGCAGTTTTACCTGCCGTATTCGTTCCTTCAGAGGTACTGACATCGGTTTTTTCCGCAGAAGAATGGAGAACTAGCCCAAGTTAGGCTAATCTTGTCGAGTCGGGTTTCGAATGCAAGTGATCAGGCACAGGGTCCACCCTAAGAATAAACTGAGCGACGGATTAGTCCAAATCCCAGATTGACACGCAGCAGGAGTGCAACGCCTCAGCCCCAGTTTAGCCTGCGCTTCGCGATTGCGACATACTCCGGATTCAGTTCGATACCGATAAAGTTTCGGAAGTAGAGCTGACAGACTTCTCCGACGGTGCCGGAACCGAAGAATGGATCGAGGACCAGCGAATCTTTTTTTGTACCAGCCAGAAGACATCGCGAGACAAGTTCTTTTGGAAATGTCGCGAAATGTGCGTCCTTGAACGGTTCGGTGTTGATTGTCCAAACCGATCGACAGTTCCGCTGTTTGCCGTTTACCGCAGCCTCCAGAACGGCCTCGTGATCGTAAAAGTACTTCTCTGACTTGGTCAGCAGAAAGATATATTCATGCACACGGGCAGGTCGGTCCTTGACGGATTCTGGTAAGCCGTTGTTCTTGTTCCAGATGATATCGGATCTCAAGTACCATCCGGCTTCCTGCAAAGCGAAGGCAATACGCCAGGGAACTCCGATCAGGTCTTTTGTTTTGAGGCCCTCGGGCGTTGGTGCTCGATATTCCATGCCGCGAGCGCGGTTTTTCTTATCGACATCACGCCAGGTCCGGCCTCCGCTCGTGTAGCTGTCGCCGATATTCAGCCAGACCGTTCCGTCATCACGAAGGACTCGACGAACACCTTCAAGCACTTCCACAATGCGGGAAATGTACTCCGACAAATCCATCTCAGCGCCAATTTGCCCTTCAATTCCGTAATCACGCAGCCCCCAATACGGCGGACTCGTGATGCAGCATTGGACTGATCCAGCGTCAAGGTTCTGAAGTTCGACGCGCGCGTCGCCAGTCAGGATTCGGCCACGATTCCCCACCGTCTCCAGTGCGGGATGAGCGGGTTCGTCGTAGAGGTCGGGGAAAAGCTCAACTGCCATGAATGACCCTTGTTTGATCAGTTTTACGGAGATTATTCTACATGTGCTGTGCGTTGCCTGGGCAGTTTACACATTCCGTCGTGAAGAAACGCCTCCCGACGGTTCCTTGCGAAGATCATAATCTACAAAATCATCATTGCTGATCGACCAATCCTTCCAGTTAACAAACGTTTTCTCCAGGAATCAGTGTAGTCTCAGGTCCATTCGGGCTTCGTTCGTATATCCGACGCGACCTCCAAAAAAGTCGTTGTCGCAAAATCCGGCGCTCGGCTGATAAGGACACTTTGGAAGCTCGTCATTTCTTTGAGGTAAGATTCCCACCGACACAACGGGAACTCACGAACAACGAATGAATCAAACGTACGGCGAACCCGATCCGGTTCGAGTGTCGCACCATAGCGCAGGTAGAGTCGCCATCGCAGAGTTTTGTCCGTTGCGGCACATAATCCGAAGTCTGCCAGTTGCAGTAATTTTGCGGTTTCCTCGGAATTGCGAGTGAAAGAGATTCCGGCATCCAGCCGATCCAGAATCTTCTCAGCCATTTCGTTGAGCATCGCCTTCGCTTGTTCGCCAGGCAAGCACGCTGCCCAGGTCTTCACCGACTCATGCGGCAAAAGGGTCCAGACGCACTGCGTTTCTTCCCGGTCTGCGGGAAGCTGCGACACGGTGTGGAAGTTTCGACTGGTCCAGACACACTGCTTTTCTTCCCAGTCTGCAGGAGGTGTGGTTTCCGCAGCTGCGAGAAATACTTGATTCATGTAGAGAACTAGTGGCTGGACTGGGTTTGCGGCAACCGCTGATGATGGCAATGGAACCGGGGATTCAAACGGACTCACTCGTCCCTCGGAAACCAGTTGGTCGAATTCGCTGCCGGGAAACCACTGAAGCGGTGCCGGACTCACCACGAAACGGCAAAACTTTCCGTCGCTCAATCGACGCGCGACGGGAATCGCAGTGCCGCATTCGACGAGGGTCGAACCGGCGAGTCCGATGACTTCGACGTCGCGGACGTCAATCATACTCCCAGTTGTTGCATCACCCACGATTCAAGTTCCTCACAAAACAGATCACTGCCGTCTGGATTCAAAGGTGACTCGCTCAAGAATTCATCAAGTTTTGACACGGAGTCGCCCGGCACGCTCACCGGCTGAGCAGCCTGTCTCCTTCTCAACAAGTCCAATTGTGCCTTTTTTGCCGTCCACGCGACTCGATCAAGAATTGCTTGCGACTCCGCGAACCGCACTTCGAACGTCCACGCCCTCCAAGTGTTGTCCAGTGTAAACACCTGCTCGACGTCCTCATAGCTCGGACGCCCTGTCCAATAATTGCTCAGTGGATCAAAAAAACCAGCTAGAAACCGGGCAAATTCTGGTCGCCAATCTGATTCAGTGATTTCGGACGCCTTGCCAAATTCTACCCTTGTGGTGTCTTCATCCTGACCAGCAAGTGTGCATTTGATGTACCGCTTCTCATGAACCAGGCCGCCTGTATCGATTGGGCTGACCGACACCGTGTGCCCGTTTTCGATGGATGGCTCAAAGGCCAGAGCCACGTCACCAAAAGCCGGGCAAGCTCGTCCTGCGTAGAAGTATGCAGATCGAAAAAGTCCAAGCAGATCTTCGGCTCGCCGAGTTGCATCGCTGTAGTACAGCGGATGGTCTGACGTCGGGATTGCATGCGGCGGTACCGTCAGGAGTTCATCGAACGGAACTTCCTTGGGTGCGCTCACGTGAATCAGGTGAACCTTTCCCGCCAGATGACGGGCCTGACTCTCGTTTCGGCTGAACGAAGCTGCTTGAGTCGGATTGTTTGAAAGAAGCTCGGGCAAACTGGCCAACGCCGACATGAGAATTCCCAACGAAGAAATCTGGCTGGCGTTTCCGAAAACGGCAGTTTCCTGACGTCCAGCAGTTTACTCGAACAGTCACCAGGAAGGCCAGCACACTGGTTTGGGAATTGTGGTTCTTCAGACTATGATGCTTTGATTGGATTCGATCCACTGACTTCAAGGCCCGGGACTTTGATCAGCGGGACAATCTTTCGAAGAAGGTGATGCATGACGGCTCTGACTCAACCCATTAAATGGCACGGCGGCAAGTACTATCTGCGAAAGTGGATCGTTGGCTTGATGCCGCCACATCTGCACTATGTGGAACCGTTCTTCGGCGGCGGAGGCATTCTGCTGGCCCGAGATCCGGATCGAGACTGGTTGTCGTCCGGTGATCAGAAATTGCCGGCGGCCTTGAAGGGTGGGAGCGAAGTCGCCAATGATCTTCATGGAGAATTGATCAACTTCTGGCGAGTCCTGCAACGACCAGATGACTTCGAAGCCTTTCGGCAACGCATCGAACTTACGCCCTTCAGTGAGGCGGAATTTGAAGATGCACTCAGCAGCCAGGCAAACGACAGCACGAATTCAGAGGATGTTGATACTTCTGCCAGCCGCGTTGAACGCGCCGTTCGTTTTTTTATCCTGGCCCGGCAGTCGCGGCAGGGACTGATGAGGGATTTTGCAACTTTGTCCAGAAACCGCACTCGCGGGCGGATTAACGAGCAGGTGAATGCGTGGCTGGGTGTCATTGAAGGACTGCCTGACGTTCATCAACGACTACGGAATGTTGTGATCCTGAATCAGAGTGCGTGTGACGTCATTCGCAAGCAGGACGGAGAGAGCACGTTGTTCTATTGCGATCCACCCTATGTCCATGAAACCCGTTCGACGACCGGGGAATATGCATTCGAAATGACGGAATCCCAACATCGTGAGTTGCTGGATGTCCTCGCTGGAATTACTGGCAAGTTCATGCTCAGTGGCTATCCCAGCAATCTCTATCGCCAATGGGAAATGCGGCATGGCTGGAATCGCCATGAATTCCTCATTGATAACAAGGCCTCATCCGGCAAAGTCAAGGAGACAAAGACTGAATGCCTTTGGTGCAATTTTTAGGGCAGGCACGATCTGGGACGATTGCTGTTCGCCAAACGATCCAGGGTTTTTCGCATAAATCCGGACGATTTTCGCGCACTCGGCAGGAAAATCGTGCATCGCCGCTTGACGCAAGCCCGTCTCCTGCGAGCATAACGCGGTTCGGAGAAGAATTCTCTGAGCGAGCCTTCCACTGCGGAACACGGCTCATCAATTCAGGTATCCAGCAGGGAAGCAGTGCAGATGGCGCGCGGTAAGAATGATCGGCGTGGATCGAAATTCGATCTTGGAGGCTTGGCCAGCGATCCGGACATCGCCAGATTGTTACGGGAAATGGGTGTCAGTGTCCTCGGTAAGAATGGCGGCATAGCGCCCCTGAAGAAGGAAGTCACCAGCGAACTTCTGAATGAATGGCAGGACGCAATCGGCGGGCTGATCGAAGGTCACAGTGTTGATAAACGCCGCCGCGGCGAACGAGTCAAGGGGTCGCTGGAACTCAAGTCCGTCAATCGTGAAGAGGGCTGTGAGGTTGTGCTCAAATGCGGCGCATCGACGTATCGGGCTTCATGGACGTTCGATCTGGATGGCCGTACGTTTTCGACCTCCTGTAATTGTGGTCACCAGGATCTGTGCGAGCATACGTACTTCATGGCCGTGAAGATCAAGGATCTGCTCAACAATCCCCGGTCTGAGCTGGTCACAAAGATTATCGGCGAGAACCTCGCCGATCGAAATCTGAAGCAGACGTTTTCGATGCTGCAGTCTCTCGCGCGCAATGCACAGATGGCGGTGCCTAAGAGTGATGATGCTCCCGTGATCGACAAGCCGCTGACGCGGTTTGCGTGGGACGTCAAATTCGACCGTTATTACAAGTCCGTGCAACTGGGGCCGTGTCTGCAGCAGGAGAAAAAGAACGGCGGCTGGACCAAAGGCAAGGAAACCACGCTGGAAGCATTCCTGAAATCGTCGCGGGATCAGTGGACTGTGATCGACCAGCAACTGGCGGAACTGATTAAACAGGAACGCTGGCAGACGCCCACACTGGAACTCGCCGATGCACTGAAAGTTCTTGCAGGCAGTGATCAGTTTACGTTCGACCGCGATGAATGCGAACTCATCGCTCGACCACTGGAAATCATTGTTCAGGAAGTGGATGGCGGGCTACGTCTGTCAACCTCCGCCACGGACCTGATGAGTACGCAGCCGGAAGGCAGCCAATCGTTTTTTGCAGATGCAAAACGCGGTGTGCTCGTCGTGCTTCAGGAACAACGTCGGGCGTTCTATTTCTCGGGCCCGCCGCATTCCAGCGACATCTGTCATCATCTTAAAAAACAAACGGACATCATTCCGCTCGACAAGAAAGCAGCGTTGCTCAAAGAACTGGAGCCGCTACGGTCCTGCATGGCCGTGCGACTTCCCGAATCCATCGCCGGGCAGGATGTACCATACAACGGTCAGATGACGCTTGTGCTGCAATTGCGACGCAACGGAATGCTCGATGCCTCAATCCAGGTGCGCGACCGCAATCAGATGCTGCAGTCGCCCGGCGAAGGGCTCGCTCGCATCCATGAGACCGTTGACGAAAAGCCCGTCCAGTACGTGCGTAATCTCGCCGACGAAGTGCAGCGCATGCGTGAACTGGCCACGGAACTCAAACTCAAACGCGGCGTTCCGATTAGCCGCTGCGGCTGGAGAATTTCCGACGCCGACGATATCAGCAATCTCTTGTCCGACGCCGGAGCTGCCGTCGAACGCGGCGAACTGGTGGTGTTGTGGCACAAAGATTCCGTAAGCCGCTTCGATGTGATCGGCAGATTGACAGCGAACAACGTCCGCGTCACCGTGTCACGCCAGCGAGACTGGTTTGGTCTGACCGGAACCTGCAAAATCGGGGAACAGGAAATCCCGCTCAAGGATCTGCTGGCCGGAATGCACGGACGACCGACCAATGGACTCATGGAAATCTCCCCTGGCAAATGGGCCGCTGTCGCGGAAGAACTCCGCAACGTCCTGCGGCGACTGGCGGACGTGAGTCTGGAATCGCGCGGAAAGCTGCAGTTGGATGCGTCGGCCATTCCGGTCGTTGCGGCGCTGGAAGCGGCCAGAATTCAGGTCGATTCTGACAAGCACTGGGACAAGTGCCTCAAGCGACTCCGCGAGGCCACGGATACAGTTTACGATCCGCCAGCGGGCTTGAATGCTCAACTGCGCGACTATCAGCTCGAAGGATTTCGCTGGCTGTGTCGCCTGTCTCACTGGGGCATCGGCGGGATTCTGGCGGACGACATGGGTCTCGGCAAAACCGTGCAGGCTCTGGCGATGCTGCTGACGCGCGTCGAATCCGGTCCCACGCTGGTGATCGCACCGACGTCGCTGGGTTTCAACTGGCAGCGGGAGTGTGAACGGTTCACGCCGTCGCTGACGCCGATCGTATTCCGCGACATCGATCGCCTGGATCTGAAGAACCACGTCGGCGACGGCGACGTCGTCATCTGCAGCTACGGACTGGCGCTGCGCGAGGCGGATTTGCTCAAGGACATCAAGTGGGGCACACTGATCCTGGACGAAGCTCAGAACATCAAGAACAGCAACAGCAAGACGGCCGCTCAGATTCGCACGTTTCAGGCCGAATGGAAAATCGCACTCACCGGCACGCCGATGGAAAACCATCTGGGCGAACTCTGGAGCATCTTTCACACCGTCGCTCCGGGCGTCCTTGGTTCATGGGAACAGTTTCGCAAGCGATTTGCCGCCCCGATTGAAAAAGACCGCAACAGCGACCGCCGCGAAGCGCTGGCGCATGTGATCGCACCGTTTATTCTGCGACGATCCAAGGCGGAGGTTCTCAAAGATCTGCCGGAACGTACGGAAACAAATCTGATGGTGGATCTGTCCGCCGAGGAACGTACGCGCTACGACCAGATGCGGCTGGCGGCGGTCAGTGAACTCGATCAGATCGGAGACGACAGTCTGTCGCACGATCAGCGGTTCAAGGTGCTGCAGATGCTGACTCGCATGAGGCAACTGTCGTGTCATATCGGGCTGGTTGATGACACATGGAAGGGCTCGTCCGCGAAACTCGACGTTCTGATGGAACAGCTTGAACAGTTGAAAGAACGCGGCAACCGGCCACTCATCTTCAGTCAGTTCACAACGCATCTGGGTTTGATCCGCGAAGCATGCGACAAGGCCGGCATCACGTACCAGTACCTTGATGGCCAGACGACACCCGCTCAGCGGCAGCAGCGCGTCGAAGCGTTTCAGAATGGGGAGAGCGACGCGTTTCTGATTTCGCTCAAGGCCGGTGGCACGGGGCTGAACCTCACGGCCGCCGACTACGTGATCCACATGGACCCGTGGTGGAATCCAGCCGTCGAAGACCAGGCGACGGACCGCGCCCACCGCATCGGCCAGACACGCCCGGTTATGGTCTATCGCATCATCGCGCGAGGCACGATTGAGGAACAGATCCTGAAAATGCACGACGAGAAACGCGATCTCGTCGATGGTGTGCTTTCCGGTGCCGATGCCGCAGCGAAACTGTCCACGAAAGAACTGGCCGATCTGATCCGCCTCGGTGTCGATCCCTCTGTGAGTAAGTCTTGACGTCGGGTGTTCGACGACACAGACTGATACCGGATTCTGCAATCTTGCTTACAACCAAAGTGGTTTTCGACGACCTGTAGCAGAGTTCGTGAGAACTCTGGCGCGTTGCAGCCTGATCAGGAATTCCCGAATTCTGACGAATCCGGCTACAATAAAACGACAACTGCTCCTGGCGGCGTCAGTTCAGGT
>JAYTAK010000248.1:0-1949 GCA_043737515.1 Candidatus Kuenenia sp.
CAAAGTTTTTTGATAATGCCGATTATTCCTGGGTTTCAATGCTTTGGAGACAGTCGGGGACACGTCTAAAATTGCGGCGTTCGACGTCTGTATCCCCACTCCAGCCTCCTGATTATTACATCCACTATGACAACTCCGCCCCGTTCTCCTGCCAGCGATGCACCTCACACCGACGCACGCCAAGTCATCATTCATTGCGAAGGTGCCACGATCCTTGCACGCTGTTCGCCTTGGTGCCGCCGTTTCTTCGTTGGATTGCTGGTTGTGTCGCTGCTGCTTAACGTGTGGTACATCTGGCAACCGCTGGCGTATCGGCGTCCGGAGATTCCGGAGCAGCATCTGCTCGGAACCGCAGGAGCCCGCGATCGGATCGCGGTGATCAACTTTGCAGGCACAATCAGTCCTCCGTTCACCAGTCGCTGGCTGCGAGAACTCAAGCAGGCGCAGGACGATACTTCCGTACGCGGCGTGCTGCTGGTGATTGACAGTCCCGGTGGCTTTGTTGCCGACAGCCATCAGTTGTACCGAGAGATTCAAAAACTCGCCAAAGCCAAACCCGTTAACGTCGCGATGAAACGGATCGCGGCATCCGGAGGTTACTACATCGCCATGGGCATCGGTGAACAAGGCCGGATCTACGTGGAGCCCACAACCTGGACCGGATCGATCGGCGTGATCATTCCTCGATTTAATGCGACGGAACTCGTGCAGAAGTTTGGCGTAAAATCTGAACCGCTCGTCACCGGCCCGCTAAAGGATACGCTCAACCCGTTTCGGGATATGACGGAACAGGAAAAAACGGTCTGGGGAGCCATTATGGAAGATGCGTTCAGTCGTTTCGTTTCGGTGATTGCCGACAATCGATCGGAACTGGACGAAGCAGCCGTTCGAGAACTCGCCACGGGACAAATCTACACGGCCAATCAAGCCGTCGAACAGCATCTGGTGGACAAGATTGGTTATGTTGAAGACGCTGTTGAAGACATGGCGCAGTCGCTGAAACTGGATTCGTACGATGCCTTCGAATACCGCTCCTCGCCAGGCCTGATCGACCTGGTGCTCGGTGCCGAAACGTCGCAGCCCAAAACTATCTCTGAACAGATCCTCCAGGCCAGTGTGCCGCAAGCCATGTACTACGCCTCCTGGAATCCGTGGATTCCGTAACGGCGGCCAAAAAAAACAGCTCGACCGGAAAACCGATCGAGCTTCGAGAGTTCATGACAGTGTCACTTGATGACTATTTTAAAGCATCGGCCGCTGATGGCGATGGGGCTGCCTCCACAGGAGCCGGTGCTGTCTCAACAGGAACCGGTGCTGTCTCAGCCGGTGCGGCAGTTGATGGCATCGGACCGTGATCAGCGACTGGTGCCAAATGAGTTTCGGAAACCTGTCCGCAGCCTGATGAACAGGATGAACAGGAAGCCACAGGCGCGGAACAGCATTGTGGCCTGACGCATTTTGGTTTTGGGCAGCGTACTTTATGCACTTTGACGGGCTGGCAGGGACTGCAGCCTTTGACGCGAGCGCTGGCATCATTGCTGCCGAAAACGAAAACCATCGAACACGCAACTGCACACAGCATCAATTTCTTCAACATCTTTGAACTCCGTGATTGAAAGAACGCGACTGATATCGACACCAGCTTTATCTTACAAGAAGCTACAACCTGGAACCAGCAAGGCAACTCGTCCTGAAGGGGCGACGGAATTCAGCCTGGGCCAACGTCCCATGAAATCGGCTTCCCTGATCGCCATTCGCTTTTGCAGTTCGGAAGACTGGCAGATTGGCCTCGAAGCAGTCGGCTCGCTACACTTACGCTGCTGACCACTGTCGGTCTTCATGAGTTTTTGCGGAGCCCAGCGTGATGCCACTCGGAATTAAAGCGTATGTGGATTTTGCCTTTAAGAAGATGTTTGGCAGCCCGGAGAACTCCATCGCTTTGATCGGCA
>JAYTAK010000249.1:0-1949 GCA_043737515.1 Candidatus Kuenenia sp.
CCATGTCACCGTGAATACTGCTGCGGTCAGCTCGAATGCTGTCCGGCGTCGATTCCATCTCGCGGGGTTCTTCGAGCAGATCCAGAATGCGATCCAGTCCGCTGAGACTGTTCTGAAACTGCGTGGCACTTGACGCCAGCGCGGCAAGCGGTTCCAGCAGCATCAGCAGATAAACCAGGAACATCATCAAATCACCGATCGACATGTGTCCGCTGATCACGCGCGAACCACCATAGAAGAGCAGTCCGGCACTGGCGATCGGAATCAGAGTTTCCCAAACCATTTCCACCACGCGCATCCACCACCAGGCATAAAGTTCCTGGCGTGCCATGAGATTGTTTTCTTCGGAGAACCGCACGGCTTCGCGTTTTTGGCGGCTGAACGCGCGGACAATCCGCATCCCGGCGAACGTCTCTGCCGCACCTGCATCAATGGATTCGCGTTGCTTACGAATGGCACGAAACTGCGGACGGATACTGTTGATCCAGGCACGGTGCGTAATAAACACGGTCGGCAGCAGGACGAGCGCGCCCAGCAGCAGCGTCCAGTCTACCCATGCCAGCACGGCCAGACTTCCCAACAACTGAATCACGGCACGCCAGGGGTTGTAGAGCATCCCGAAAACGAGTTCACCGACGCTGCCGCCGTCTTCGCGCAGCACCGACGCCACGCCGCCGGAACGCAGTTCATGCACACGATGCAACGGAAGTCGGACCGCGTGATCGAAGACTCGGCGACGAACGCCCAGTTGGATCTGCTTGGAGATTTTAGTCGCGTACCAGCGTCCCTGAATGTGAATCACAATCTTGAGCAGCGACACGATGACGACGACCAGCACCGCCGCCGCCAAAATCCGCGTCGGTGTGGTCAAAGTTGGAAACAATCGAATGATCCATCCCGGCAAGGGCTTGCCGTCCAGGGCAAAGTCGATCACAAACTTTGTTCCTGCCGGTGGCAACAGGCCGAGGACCGTGGAGGCGGTCACAGTCAGCAGCGAGAAAATTACCTGCCGACGGTAGGGCACCAGCAGTCCGAAAAACCGCCGCACCAGTTGCCACGATGAGCGAACTCGGTCTTTCGCTGCCCGCGAATCGCCGGTGGAATGAATGCTGCCTTTGGGTAGCTTCTTTTGCTTGACCTTGTTTCGGTAAGCATCAAAGCGCTGTCGGCTGCCGCTGGTTTGTCGCAGGCTGTCCTGTTGATGGACGCTGACCGTTGGCACTTGCAGATCTGGTTTCGTTTTCATCATGATCTATTGTAAGCCACGGTCGGATGCGGTCGAGAGTCGTCGGGCCGATTCCGGGAACTCGGGCAACATCTTCGATCGAAGAAAACCGGCCGTGCAGATTGCGATACACCACAATCCGCTGTGCCAGAGATGGTCCGATGCCCTCCAGTTGCGTCCAGTCCACCCAGATCGAATCGTTCACATTCACACGGAAATTCGCGTGAAACTCGGATCCCCGCTGCAGCAACAGGGGATCCGGGCGGCGTGTGGCGACCAGAATCCATTCACACACAAGCCACAACAACAGGACCGACATCAAAACAGTCATGATGCGGCGATCCCGTGGCCGGAATCCCAAAACGACGTTCGGCTCTGCTTTCGCGGGTGTGCCGGAATCGACAGTTGTGCCAGAAACTTGAGCGGCAGGCGGGGGCGGCTGATCAGTGCTGTGAGACAACGTAAATCCCCTGAATGAGTTGCTGTCAGGATGATGCGTGGCGCTTGATTCGTCAAGAACCAGTCGCTGATTTGTTTGAAATCGTGATTCACCGCAGTCCACAATGCAAAAAGGCCCGGCGTTTTTGAAACGCCGGGCTCTTGCATGGCCACAAAAGAACTCAAAGATCTTGGCGCGGGCTTCACCCGCAACCCATCGTCGAAGAGGTGACATAGACTCCGTGCGGCCCTGAGTGAGACAATTGGTGAGCGGCATGCGTCAGCT
>JAYTAK010000250.1:0-1948 GCA_043737515.1 Candidatus Kuenenia sp.
TGCCGCAATCATCTGAACGAGGAATACGCCGAGCTGTGCCGCAAACTGGCCGAAAAGCTGTCACGCAAGCGTCCATCGCCACTACTGAGCGGCAAACTCAACACATGGGCGTGTGGCATCATTCGCACGATCGGCTGGATCAATTTTCTGGACGATCGCGCGCAGTCTCCGCATTTGAAACTGACGAAGATTGATGAAATCTTTGGCGTCGCCCAAAGCACCGGCGGGGCAAAGTCTGCGGCTATTCGCAAAATGCTGAAGATTCACCAGTTTGATCATGTCTGGTCACTTCCCAGCAAGATCGACCAGAATCCCAGAGCGTGGCTGATTCAGTTGAACGGTTTCCTCGTAGATGCTCGGACGCTGGACCGCAGCATCCAGGAAGAAGCCTTTCGCAAAGGCCTGATCCCCTATGTTCCGGAATCCAACTGAAAACGTAGCCGTTCCGGTCGGTCGATCAAGTGCCGGAACGATCTCATGTACGATGGACATTCATGTCCGTCGCACGGCCATGAAACATGATCGAAGCGAAGGATATCGTGCCTTGACGACTGATCGATAATGCGACGAGGTTTGGCCAATTTCTCGGACATGAATGTCCAAGCTACAGGAATCACAGGTAAAGCCCGTGTTACGTTTCCGATACCGGTGGCTCAGCGGCGGACAGCGCGGCGATGAGTTCGTCGAGGACAGCGGGGCCGTCGGTTTCCTCAGCCGCCAGCGGCCAGTAGGCATCATGCGCATCGACCACGCGGAGATGGCCCTTGTGCAGATGTGACAGCATCCGGATAAGTTTAGCGTCACGGTATCGACAAACCGCGTAGCCGGTTTCTAAATGGATGTTTTCAATCTTCCAGCCCAAGGCGCGCAAGTTGAGTGCCCGGAGTTGCAGCATGCGGCGGGCGGCGGTGGGGATGGGACCGAAGCGGTCGCGAAGTTCCTCTTCCAGTTCACTCAGTTGTTCGAGTGAATTGGCCTGCGACAGTCGGCGGTAGACTTCAATTTTGAGCTTCTGTTCGGCAATGTACTTGTCCGGAATGAAGTTGGACACCGGCAGTTCGATTTTGCAGTGACGCTGGTATCGCAATGGTTGCTTCTTCAGGGTGCGAACCGAATTCTCCAGCAACTGACAGTACAACTCATAGCCTACGGCCGCGATGTTTCCGCTTTGTTCTGTCCCGAGGATATTGCCGGCTCCGCGAATTTCCAGGTCGCGCATGGCGATGCGGAAGCCGGCTCCGAGTTCGCTGTATTCTTCGATTGCCTTCAGACGGCGCGTGGCCTTGGTGGTGACAGTGCGGCCGTCTTCCAGCAGCAGATAGCAGTACGCTCGGTGGCGATCGCGACCGACGCGACCGCGAAGCTGATGCAGATCGGCCAGTCCGTAGATATCGGCCTGATGGATAAACATCGTATTGGCGTTGGGAATGTCCAGACCGCTTTCGATGATCGTCGTGGCCAGCAGAATGTCGGCCTTGCCGTTGACAAATTCGATCATCGCGGCCTCCAGATCGTCTTCGTGCATCTGGCCGTGGGCGATTGTCAATGAGGCCTCAGGCACGATGCGTTTGAGCCGCTGGGCGATCTGTTCGATATCATGGACTCGATTGTGTACGAAATAAATCTGACCGCCGCGATTCAGTTCGCGAATGATGGCGCTGCGCACGAGTGCTTCATCAAATCGTCCGACGCGGGTTTCGATGGGAACCCGATCCCGCGGCGGCGTTGTCAGGCTGCTGATGTCGCGGATGCCGAGCAACGACATGTGCAGCGTGCGCGGGATCGGAGTCGCCGTGAGCGTCAGCACATCGACTTCCGCCCGGATATGCTTCAGGCGTTCCTTTACTTTGACGCCGAATTTCTGTTCTTCGTCGATCACGAGCAGGCCGAGATTCTTGAACTGGATGTCTTTGGAAACCAGGCGGTGCGTTCCGATGACCACATCAAT
>JAYTAK010000251.1:0-10516 GCA_043737515.1 Candidatus Kuenenia sp.
CTGAAAGCACCGTGGGGGACCGGATCGGAATTCGTGGCTGAAGCAATTCGCAACAATCTGCTGATCATTCCTGGCAACGTGTTCAGTCCGTCAGACACACATTTTCGCGTTTCATTCGCTGCGGACGACGATTTGATTCGCGAAGGAGCCGCGATTCTGTGCCGCCTGGCTCGGAACCCGCCCGGATGAGCGGTCCTGGGCCGGAATGTCGAAAAATCATCGGGTTTTTTGCCCAGATGGACAAATTTTCGGGAATGATATGTGCTAGAACTGAAAAAAACTGAACAATACGACATGGTTCAGGGATCATGTTACTGTCCTGTCGGCATGTGTATCCGGCATTGTTGTCGTCTGTTTCGCTATCTTTAACCGCAATCAAGCAAGGGAGATTTTTATGCGTTCTCTTCGTCGAAAGACGCGGGGGTTCACTTTGATTGAACTCCTCGTCGTGATCGCTATCATCGCCATTCTCGTGGCCATCCTGCTTCCTGCAGTGCAGCGTGCCCGCGAAGCCGCAAACAAGTCGCGATGCCTGAACAATATCAAACAGATGGTTCTGGGAATGCACAACTACCATGACACCCACACAGTCTTTCCTCCCGGTCAGCTTGTGACGCAATGGCTCAATACAAACGGTCCGCCCACGGCACCACAATATGTGAATCCAGTCGAGCCCTACAGCAACAATCAAACCTATGGATATCAAGGGGCCAGTTGGATGTTTCATCTGCTGCCGTACATCGAACAGGGCAACGTTTATCAGTTGTGGCGGCCAGACTTCAATGTCTTTGGGAATTCGGAAATCACCTTTTACAACGGAGTAAATTCTCCGTGGATAGTGACTGGCTATGCGCCAGCGCAGACAGACATCCCCTCCTTTTACTGTCCATCGCGTCGCGGCAATCTGGGGATTTCCGGAAAATTCTCGCATAACATCTATATTGATACACAGGCTCCCGTTCGAATTGTCAATCCTCCGGGTGTGCGCGGCGGTGGAACGGACTACGCGGGATGTGCCGGATCAGGCATTCTGTTTAATGATACGTCACGCTCATTGTGGGACTTGACTCCCGCTCAGTTGCAGGTTGCTAACACAGGCGCGACTTTCAACTACAATCAACGCGGTCCGAACATCGGAATGTTCTATGCCAACAGTTCTGTCCGGATGGGTGATATCAAAGACGGAACCACCCAAACCATCATGATCGCTGAAGCAGAACGCTTCGAAAGTCTCAAGATTCTGCCGCAAAACAGAACGCAGTATCAGATCGCGAGTGACGGTTGGGCCTGGGGTGGTCCTGCAACGTTAGTCTCTACGTTTGACGGACCCAACAAACGACTGAACTATGCGTTTGCCGGTGGGCCACATGACGATGTCATCCAGGTCGGTCTTGCAGACGGTTCAGCTCGCCCGGTATCACAAAGCATTGGACTGAATATCTGGCAGGCTCTTGGAAACATCTCCAACGGGATTCCTGTTCAGAACTTCTGATGTTCTGTGGACCGGATGCATTGGCAGCCAGTTCGCATTGCATTCGATCGACAGATCATCGCCAGGTCGCGGATTTTTCGCCGACCTGGCGTTTTTTTTCCCATGCTTCCGGGCAACAAGAGTCGGGAATTTCTGTAAACTGCCGACTCTGTTTTTTCTGTTGTGCCAGCCGGTGGCTGCATAAGTTCGCTTCTGGTGATCTCGTACGAGTAGCTGAATGACCATTCGATACACCTGTAACGGCTGCGAGTCCGTGCTGAAAATCAAGGATGAAAAAGCGGGCACGAATGGAAAATGCCCGAAGTGCAAAATGGAGTTTGTGATTCCTTTTCCGGCAGAAGATGATGGCATCGAGGTCGCGGTCCACAAAGGGTCAAAGACATCCGCTCCTGTCGATGCTCCGGTCGATGACGTGGACATGCCCATTGAATTGACGCCGGAAGTTGAAGACCGTCCGGACTTTGATCCGCTGGATGTCCTGAGCGGCCCGGCGACGACGGCACGCTCGCCGGAAACTCGGACTGCACCTTCAGTCACCGACAAGAAACCATCCGTCGCGGAACTGATGCGCGACTTCGAAGCGGGCAAGAAGAAGGATCGAAAGAAGGATTCCGCGCCGGACATCAGCGGACCTGCTGCCACAGCAACTGCCACCGCCGATCAGACAGCCGGCTCCGCCGCGAACGCATTATCGCGAGCCTATCAGCAGAAGCGAGATTCTGCGAACGCTCCGAGAGTCAGTGCGAAAGACGTTGAGGCTGCCGAACAACGTGCAATGCTGATGGAATTTCTTAAGAAGAAAGCCGGTCCGGTTGCCGCAGCACTCGTGGTCTTTCTTTCAGCCTATTATTGGTATCTGACCCGCGAAGTCTATTCCGGTTTGCCGCTGTTTCCAGTCCACGGAAAGTTGATTTCGAAGACCGAAGCCGTCGATGGATTGCGCATCCAGTTCATGCCTGTCATTGCTGGACCTGACGATCCTCGAAGTTCAGCCGAGGGTGTCACGACGGAAGACGGCAGCTTCGACCTGATCTATATGGCTCCGTTCGAGGGTGCTCCGGCGGGGAAATACGAAATCATTGTCTACGGCAAACAAGGCGCTCCTTTGAGTCTGCCGGAGGGCACGTCTACTGTGACAGTATCGGACTCCAACAAGAACGACTTTGAAATCAACCTGTGAATTATGACGACAATCATTATCGACTATGGCATGGGCAATCTTCGCAGTGTTCAGAAGGCATTTGAACGCATCGGCGAACCCGCGATCATCAGTTCTCAGGCAGCCGAGATCACAGCGGCGACGCGTGTGGTCTTGCCGGGGGTTGGGGCGTTTCGTGATGCGATTGCCGCACTGCGTCAACACGATCTGATCGGCGTGATTACGGATCACATTGCCTGCGATCGACCGTTCCTTGGAATCTGTCTGGGATTGCAGTTACTGATGGATCTGTCGCTGGAAGACGGCGAACATCAGGGACTTGGGATCATCCCCGGCACTGTCGAGAGATTTGAGCTGCCTGCGGAATTCAAGATCCCGCACATGGGCTGGAATCAACTGGATTGCAGTTCGCAGCCGGATCATGGATTGCTCCAGGGTCTTGGCCCTGAACCCTGGTTTTACTTTGTGCATAGCTATCATGTCGTTCCGGCGGATCGATCCTGGATCGCTGCGACAACCGACTATGGTCGTCCGTTTGTTTCCGTCGTCGCCAAAAACAATGTCATGGCGACTCAGTTTCACCCGGAAAAAAGTCAGTCGTGCGGGATGCAGTTGCTGAAGAATTTTCTGGCAGTCACGGCGGACGCGGCGACGGCAGGTGTGCAGATGCTCTGATGATCGCAGTCCTCATTCTCCAAATCGTCCCCTGACAACTCAGACCCGAAGTTCCTGCATGCTCCAGCTTCTTCCCGCGATTGACCTCCTTGAAGGCCGATGTGTTCGACTCCGTCAGGGAAACTATGACGACAGCACCGTGTTCTCCGATGACCCGGTTGAGATGGCTTTGCGCTGGCGCGATGAAGGTGCGGAGCGGCTGCATCTGGTGGACCTGGACGGCGCGAAAGCCGGACGACCGGTGAATCAGGATGTGGTGCGGCGAATCGTCACGGCCACAGGACTTCCCTGTCAGCTCGGGGGTGGTATTCGCAACGAAGACAATGTCCGTTCCACGATCGAAACAACCGGCGTCGATCGCGTCATCATCGGTACAAAAGCCCTCCGCGAACCGAATTGGTTTGCTGAGATGTGTGCCAGGTTTCCGCATCAACTGGCCCTTGGCCTGGACGCGCGGGATTCGATGGTCGCGACCGATGGCTGGCTGGAAGTGTCCAAAGTCTCAGTCAGCGAACTGGCCAAACGCTTCGTCGGTGTGCCACTTGCGGCTGTGATCTATACAAACATCGCAAACGACGGCATGATGCAGGGCATTGACCAGCAGACTCTGGACGATTTCCGCACGCTGGCTGATCTGGGGCTGCCCGTCATCGCCTCCGGAGGTGTCACCACGATGGACGACATTGCTGCTCTGAAAAAGATCGCCGCTGCGCACCCGAATCTGATCGGTGCCATCACCGGACGAGCGATTTATGAAGGCACGATCGGCGTCCGGGAAGCGATCGAGTTTCTGAAAGCATGAGGCACCAATGAAGACCGGATTCCTGACACTGGACGCCATCGAAGCATTCGACCGCGACGGCTACATCGTTGTCGAAAACCTGCTGGACGCCGCAGAAACGGAGCTGCTCGGCACAATTGCCCGGCGAGACCATGCACTTGCCGCAGCTCGAACATCCAGGGACGACGGTGAAGGCGGTTCTGTCGATCTCGTTGTGGAAAATGAGCTGCCAGCAGATTCGATCTACTCGGCCATCGTGCAGGCAGAACCATTGGTTACAGCGATGGAGTCTCTGCTGGGCGATGAAGTCTATCACTACCACCACAAGATGATCCTGAAAGAACCGCGTGTCGGCGGTGCCTGGACGTGGCACCAGGATTATGGCTACTGGTACAACAACGGTTGCCTGTTACCTGATATGGCGAGCTGCATGTTCGCTGTCGATCGCGCGACCAGGGAAAACGGCTGCCTGCAGGTTTTGCGAGGTTCGCATCGCATGGGCCGGATTGATCATATCAAACGCGGTGATCAGACCGGTGCCGATATGGAGCGTGTCAACGTCGCCCTGCAGCGCATGGAACTCGTGCATGTGGAAATGGAACCGGGATCGGCAGTGCTGTTTCACGGCAACACACTGCATCGGTCAGATCAAAACGTGAGTGAAAATCCTCGCTGGGCTTTCATCTGTTGTTACAACACCCGCAGCAACAATCCATACAAGGAAGGGCGTCATCCGCACTATTCGCCCCTGCTGCGAGTGGCCGCCAATGACGTCGCAGCGATCGGTCACAGACATCTGCAACGACTGTGATTAAAGTAGACGTCACTCTCCGAGTGACGAAATGCGATTGAATTGGCCACGTCAATCATCCATCACTCGGAGAGTGATGCCTACTTTGTACTAAACCATGCACCGTTGGGCCTGGTGCCGTGCCGCTCACGAAGAACTTTGTACCCCACACAAGTCACATGATTTCCCAACGCATCAAATCCCTTGGCCTTGAACTCGGCTTCGCTCAAATCGGGATTGCCCCCGCCGTGACGCCGACGGGATTTCATCGACTGCTGCAGTGGATTGATGACGGCCATGCCGCAGACATGCAATGGGTCGAGCGCCGCAAGGAGGCTTATCGCCATCCGGATGGCGTCATGCAGGGAACTCGCAGCGTCATCATGGCCGCGATGAATTATAACGACGGTGCAGAGCCTGCTGGCGGCGGACGAGTCGCTCGGTATGCTTGGGGATCAGCGGACTACCACGATGTGCTGAAACCGCGATTGCAGCAACTGGCCGATCTGTGTCGAACGGAAGTACCGACGGCACGCACGCGAGTCGTCATTGACACGGCACCACTTCTGGAACGTGACTTCGGTCGACTGGCCGGCATCGGCTGGTTTGGAAAAAACACGATGCTCATCAGCCGCGCGATCGGCAGTTGGTTCTTTCTGGGTGCCGTACTGACCGACATCGAACTTAAATACGACAAACCCGTCGAACAGAATTACTGCGGCTCATGTACACGCTGCCTTGATGCCTGCCCCACCGATGCATTTCCGCAGCCCGGCGTTCTGGATGCGCGACGCTGCATCAGCTATCTGACCATTGAACATCGAAAGGAACCCATTCCATCGGATCTGCGAAATGGCATCGGAGAATGGCTATTTGGCTGTGATATTTGTCAGGACGTGTGTCCCTGGAACCGATTTGCTCCCGAAGACACGCTGCCGCAATTTCGCAATCTGCCGTCGATGAATCCTGTGGACTGTCGAGAACTGTTGACACTTTCTAAACAGCAGTTTGCGGCGAGATTCGAGCAGTCGCCGTTGTATCGATGCGGTAGAGCAGGGCTGCTTCGCAACGCGGCGATCGTGTTGGGAAATGCGAGGGATCGCACTGCGGAATCCGCACTGATCGCAGCACTCACTGATATTGAACCTCTGATTCGTGGTGCTGCGGCCTGGGCGCTGGGCCAGCTTGATACACCGACGGCAGTGGTCGCGATGCGAAATCGTATGTACCTGGAAGTCGATGAATCCGTGCAGCGGGAACTTGCTGAAGCACTGCAACGTTAGCGGGACCAGGGAATGCCTGACCGCTGAAACGCACACGTTCGACGACATGGCCTTTGTCGTTGATTGAAGCATGGTTACAGAAAGAGTTCTGATTCACCATGAGCGACGGAGCCGTGACTATTCAGATGATTGTGAAGTTTTTGGGCAGACTCCAGACTCCAGTTTCCTCGCGGGAACTGATGGCACGAACCCAGACGCGGTAGGAACCAGGGGCCAGAGGCGAAGTCGGTGTAAAGCTGGTCGAAATCAGCCCGCTGAGGTTGATCACGACCGCCGGCGCATCGATTCGACTGACCCACAGTTGCCAGGTTCCAGCCCCGTCCACAGGCTGCCAGGAGAACTCGGGGCGACGGTCGGATGTTGTTCCGATCGGGCCGGTAATGTTTGTTCGTCCGCCAATCTGAACATCGACCGGTTCTGACCAGTTGCTGCGAAATCCTTGTGCGGTGGAGCTGTCTACCCACCAGCGGTAGGGACCATCAGGTAGATCGTTCAATGGCGTCCAGGAGTTCCCCGAAATGTTTTTCTGCACGGTCGTCACGCCGGTGCTCATGTTGCGAATGAAGATCTCTGAACTCGCGGCCCCCTGTGAGGGCCTCCAGCGAAATTCCGGTGTTCGATCAAATGTCGAGGTTGCCAGTTGACCGGTTCCTGGTGCGGCGGATGTTTCGATCTTCACGTCGTCGATGAGCAGAGATGTCGGCGTTGCTGGATCGCGTGCAGGGTTCTGTCCGGCTGTGCCCAGATTGTTAATCCAGATGGAGTACCTGGCAGCACCCGGCAGAGCAGACCACGAGATGGCCGGACGGTGCGTTGTCTGATTTGCTGTAAGACTACTCAGGACTGCGGGCGTGTTGATGGCAAAGTCACCTGGAGCCGACCATGCCGACAGTCGCCCGTCGCTTGCAATGGATCGCAGCCACAGCCGGTACTTCATAAACTGTTCCGCTCGACCCCGCCGCGCCTGCCGCGATGAACTCTGTCGCCTTGGTTTGTCCAGGCAGAAACAGGGCTCCTTCGCTTGTGAAATTGTCTGCCCACGCCGCTGGACCATAAGACGAACCGTTCGGTAATGTGAGTTGATCGAATCCAGTGACTGCTCCCCGGATATCATTCCTGTTCAAGGGTGTATGGCCCGGTGTGTCAGATTCTTCTACCACATTGATGCCACGACTCGTCAAGAGAGCTTTCATGGCTGGCCATTGAGGCTCGCGGGTGTTCGAGCGAACGTTGTCATTTTCTTTAAAGTAGCCTGATATTCAAGAGATAGCAGCACCACCGGAGAACGCTCCTTCCCCGTGCGGTATGCCGCTTACCAGACTTTGAAGGAGTGGGGCATTGATGTGCAGAAGCCCGTGTACCTCGAAGCAGTGCGGTAGAAATACCGATAAACACCTCTTTGCGGAGAACCAAAGCGAGTAGACCAGGAACCAGATCGAGCAAAACAAAGGTGTCAGCAAAACAAAGGTGAGCAAAACAAAGGAGCAAAACAAAGGAGCAAAACAAAGGAGCAAAACAAAGGTGTAAAAACAAAGGTGTCAGGAACCGAAAACATTTCGATTCCGATACCTTTCAACCCCAATACTGCCACACCCGCCGTAAAAACAAAGGTGTCAGGAACCGAAAACATTTCGATTCCGATACCTTTCAACCCCAATACTGCCACACCCGCCGCAACTGAGAAGTCGCGGGCGAACTTTCGCCACTTTGAGGAGTCATTTCGATGAAGAGAACAGCAGCGATCTGTGTCGCCGTCGTGTTTTCGTTGGTCAGTGCGGTACATGCAGATTACAACGTGACAGACCACGGGACGTGGCCGGATAGTTGGCCGAAGGAATTGGAGCCGCTGCGAAAGCAATCGCAAACGTTTGGGGGTCCGATACACGAGATGCTGCACCACGCAATCCCGTTCACCAAGCGGGATGAGTTTGAGTCAGCCTGGCCGCATCTCCTGAAGGTCAAGTCCAAGGGAGCCCCGATCGTGCTGAGGCGTGCTCCGAGTTTCTGGCTGGGTGACAAGGCCACCGCCGGGGTTTGCGTCCACACGCCGCCTGTCGGCGAAGCCCCGATCGCCGACGGGAAGGATGCGAAGGGCAACTGGGAAAAGACCATCTACATCGAGCTGATCGTGGACGGCGAGATCATCGACCTGAACCGCATTCCGCTCCCGGCCGATACCCCGATCATCGACGAGCGATTCCCGAAGAACGGCCCAGAGAAACAAGCGCAGTCCACGCCGACCGAACCCAAACCCCAAGCTCTCGATTTGCCTGGGGAGTGGGTGACTTCAGACAACGGCGATCTTTCGCTACGGCTGCGTGTCAAGTCAGCACTTCTGGCAACTCAGGACAGCATTTTCGTCATTGCCGAGATACGTAACAACACAGCTCGGCCGGTGACGATCCTACGACCCTTTGGCGACCAATATCTTGCGGAAGCGGGTCAGATCAAAATCTGGGGTGAGCAAGGGCGAATCGAGTACATCGGGCCCGTACCGGATTACGATCTGGGCAAGACGTCGTTCATCACGCTGGAGGCAAAGGAGATCGCCACCGATACGCTGGAACTTCCTGTTCGCAACTTCGCGGAGACGGGTATGGCCGGTAACTACGCGGTGCGGTACGACTATTCGTACTGGGGATCCTTTAAAGAACAGCTTGCGAAACAGGGCGTCAAAGGGATCTGGCACGGGGCCATCAGCAGCCGCGAGATTCAACTGAAGAAGCTGGATGGGATTCCCAAGGTGCCGCGACCGAGCCACGAGCAATTGAACGCGGATCTTCGCAAGCTGTCGCCGCTCGCCGCGAATCTGAACGAGAAGCCGGACGATCCGACCGCTCGGCAGGATGCGGCGGCGTTGGCTGTACGGCTCGCGCCTCACCTGCCCAAGAATCGAATGGTTTGGGAGGTTCTCATCAAGACGCGGAGTTTGAAGGACGGAATGTCGTTGAAGGAAGCGGAGGAGTTGCTCGGTCCGCCGGCTCGGAGGTCGGATACGTTCGTCGGCTGGTATGCTCACCCGGACGATAAGCATGTCACGCCCTACCTGCGCGCCAATGTCCAGAAGGACGGACTGGCGGAATGGACGCTCACCAACCAATGAGGGCCGCGGAACCAGACGTTGCAGCAGAACGGCGGGGCGTGATTCGTTTCTGGGAGTTCATAGCTGATCGGTGCCCCGCCGCTGCTGAGCTTGGTCGTTCGATGGATGGAACGACGACTCGACGTCCAGGGACCAATGACATTCGGGAGACTACCCCGGCAGCGGCCAGGAAACTCGATCTACTAAAGATTTCGATTGACAGACTCCGACGATCCGCTAGACTGAGTGCTAATTCATTAGTATTTCGGTTCGGAGGGGAGAAGCCAGATGGCTCGGAGCGCGTCGAAGCATCCCACGGAGTTGGAGCTGGAGATCCTGAAAGTGATGTGGCGAATCGGCCCGGCGACGGTGCGGCAGGTGCGGGACGAACTCGCGGCTGTGCGCGACCTGGCTTACACGTCGGTGATGACCATGATGACGATCATGGCTGGCAAAGGCTACGTCCAACGGAGCAAGAGCGGCCGCAGTTACGTCTATCAGGCGTCGTACCAGAAGCAACGGACCAGCCGGTCGATGCTGCAGGACATCGTCGATCGAGTCTTCGGCGGCTCGACGACCGCCGTCATGCAGCATCTGCTCGAAACGTCCGAGATCGACGACGAAGAACTGAAACTGATTCGTTCGTTGATCAACCGCAAGACGCGCGAACGCAAGTGAACGTCGCCGTCATCGCTCCGCGTGACGAGCCGAGCGGTGAACGACGTCACCACCGACCTCGTGTCGGTGGAACGATGATTGACCACTATTGGGGGAGTTCGAAGATTCCGTGGCCCCCGCCGAGCTTGCCTCGGTGGTCTCTACACAACTCGACCTCAATGAGGACATCCTTGCCATTGATGCACAGGATCGCCTCTGCGGTCTTCCAATCTCTGCGGTGATTCAATCTTCAAACTCTGACACCTCAGAGATTAGATGACCGCAGAAACAATCAACAAATGCAGTCGATTTTAAGATGTGTCGAGACCACCGGGCTGGCCCGGTGGGGGTCGCGTTCATCAATGCTAATCCACAAACAAAAACTCATTCGACAGCAACAGCACCTGTAAGTATTCCTCCCACGGCGAGAGGAACTGTTGGTCAGCGGGTCGCCCGCTATTGGTCCGCGCGGCGGCGTCAGCTTGCGTGAGGAACCGCTCGCCCAACTCGAACTCTTCGGGAGTCGCCGCGCGACCAAACAGCAGTCGATGTACAACCTCGATCTTGTCGGACAACTTCGTTCGTTCGGTGATCTCA
>JAYTAK010000252.1:0-4567 GCA_043737515.1 Candidatus Kuenenia sp.
CGAGCGGGGTACGTAAGTGCCCTGATTTTCGCGTCATCTGGAACAAATCAGGGGATTAACATCCCCCGCTCGCCTTAAGTCCACGCCATTGGGGACAAGTCCGGCGGAAGCGTTGTTTCTGCTGGGGAACGGCACGGCGTGCAGCCGGTGGGGGCGGTCGTTTTCCAGAATCCGAATCATCTGCGACAACTTTTGATGAGTGAGTAGTGACAGAATCTTGTCAGGAAAACCAAACTCGCTACGTTGGCTGAGCCGGCTACAACCTCGCCAATCTCACGACATGAATCGCACCTGCCAGGCAAATCGAGGTGACGCAAAAAGGTGCCATTCGTGGCCGGGGCATGAACCCACGGAGGGCTGACGCTCAGCCGCTGACACATGGGCGTTTGGTCTCTCTGGAAGGTCTGCCTGTTAATATGGTTCGCGGGCTTTCACTGCCCAGCCCTTGCGAAAGATCAGGCGACCTGAACTGTCGGGGGGGTCGAAGATCTCTTCAAATCGGGGGTGTCCGTTCGGGAACGGATCGACCTGGCCCACCAAGCAACCCTTGGAGTGCGATCTCGGCGTCAGATGGTGGCTTATATTCGCCGGAGACTCGCTGCAGGAAATCACGACTGCGCGATGCCAGAATCAGGGCCAGGGCTGACGCAGGAGCATCGGATTCCACGCCAAATCGAAGTTCAAATTTATTCTTTCCATCGGTGACGTCGAGCCAAAGAATCTGGTTGGGAAGATCCGACGTGCAATTCCATGGGATTTCGTATTCCAGCAGGTCAGGCAACCCAGGATTCTCGTTCGGAATCCTGTACCACGATCTGGCCCTTCTCCAACTGATCCAGACTGCGTCGTCTCCAAGACGATACTCCTTGACATCATCGTCCGATGAACGCGGTTCGGGGCTGATCACGAGGATTGCAACTCCGTTTTCTTTCCTTACCGACATGGTGACTTTATGAATCTCTCCGGGCCGTGTCGGATGAACGACACGATCCGGAAGTTCTAGTTTGCAGCGGTCAGAGTCGAATCGGAATCCATGGATAAGTCGGTGATTGCCTTTCGGGATGTAACAGGTCAACCGAACAGGATTGTCACCACGATCGATCTCGTGTGGCATTTCGGGTGGAACGTTCAACAATTTCGCCGAGGATACGATCGCCGGACCATCAGTAACAGGAAAGATGTCCCTGCCGTGCATCTGGGAGACGATCGACATGAACTGACTCATCGTCCGACGATATTTCGCACGGTGTGCAGCAAGTTCAGCCTCAAGCCCCTGCAATCGAATCGACAGCGAATCCGTTTCGCGGAGGATGGTATCGCTTTCGGACGACAGTCGTTGATGGTCACCGGATTCGCGGAAGTACCAAACAGCAATCACCAGATTTGCCAGAAGGGCAAGGCATGGAATAATTGCTGCCCATTTCGATGCCTCAATCCTTAATCGCGGTGAATTCGGATTGGCGGAGTCGTTCATTTCTGCACCTTCTGAAGCCACAACTGAACGGACTCTCCCTTCGTATAAGTCAAGTCATATTCACCATCCACTTCTCCAAGCCTGGCATCGGGCGAATCAGAAAAGAGAACGCCGGTCTCTTCGAAAATCTCTCCTTTGGCCGTCTTCGACCACTCCATGGAACGTTCCTCAACACGAAACTCCTCGGCCCCCACGCGGAATCGGAGTCCGGCATCATCCGGCACATTCAAGACACATCGAGACTTCAATCGAGGTTCCCACGCTTCGACCCAGATCATTTGAACCAACGATTCACCGGCGGGAAGATCACGAGCGAACAGTGTTTCTGCGGAATCGATTGGCTCCCGATCGACACACAGCTTTACGACCGCCTGAATCGTTAGTCCTTCTGGCACAAACACACGCCACGTAAATGACCGCCGTTCCACAGTTCTGATCTCTGGGACAGAAACAATGTGAACGGCCGTCTGATCTCTGATCTGGAGTGTTCCCTTCGCTGCCTGATAGGCACGGAATGCCTCGTTCAACTTCTCAAACGCAGATTGATCGGGTGTGGCACTGAGCGCCGCTTCGTACAAATCTATCCGTGTTTCTGAGAACTCACGATGCGAATGCATCTGCTTTGTCATGGCGGCTGACCGCTCACGAACTTCCAGCGTCTTCGTTACTCCCCGGTAACCAGTCACGCAAAGCATCGCAGTAAGGATCAGGCTGAGGAACAGGCTGAGGATCTGCCTCCATCTCGAAACAAAAATGGACGACACTCATTCATTTTCACAGTCTCAGATTTACTCGCGGACAAGATCAAAACGATGGTTCAGAGCCCGCGCTGCGAAGCCGGAAATCCGAAATCCGAATCTCGAAATCCCAAAGAACTACGACCGAAAAGATGCACGCAAAATGCACAGTTGTTGGAAAGAAAGGATCTAGCGGGGCATCGCGGCTTCGCCGCTCGCCTCACACCATTGGATTGTGAATCGCAGTTGTGCGGTCCGACATCCTGTCGAATCTCAGTCGCGGCGTCCTGCCGCGAAAGCTTAACGCCTTATGGCCAAATCCGGAGTGACTGGAACGAGAGACGGGCAGGGTTGTGGCAACTCGGCGCAAAGCTGCGATTCCTGTAGCTTGGACATTCATGTCCGAGATATTGACCAAACAAGGTCGAATTATCGAGCGGCTGTCAAGGTCAAATAACCATCGCTTCGCCCGTGTTTTATGGCCACGCGACAGACATGAATGTCCATCCTACATTCAATCGGCCCACCATCCGGCCCAACGACGGCCTTGTGCTCATCTGGATGATCCAGCACGCCGGCTTTCCTGGTGACGGAAATTCGGCTCATCCGACGTTTAAGAACTGGGCAGTGAAGCGGTTTGGAAAATGAAACGTGTCCGTCGCGACAAAGGATTCATCAACGACATGGGAAATGCCCGCTTTCTCCGTGTCATCCGTGTCATCCGCGTCTTCCGTGGTTGAAAATCCGATTTGACGGTTGAATTGAGCGACATCGAGTTGTGATGATACGCATTCCACGCAGACGCGATGCCACTTTATCCCACCGCAGACTCCCTCTCCCATGAAAATGCTGATACTGATTGCCGTTTCTTTGGCCATGACCATTCCGACCGCCGTGCATGCGGCGGATGAAGACGGCGTGCAGTTCTTCGAACAGAAGATTCGCCCGATCCTTGTGCAGCACTGCTACGGCTGCCACTCGGTTGAAGCCCGGGATCAGAAGAAGCTGCAGGGCGAGCTGTATCTGGACTCCGCAGCGGGCGTTGCTGCGGGCGGTGAATCGGGTGAGGTGCTGCTGGTGAAGGGGAAATCGGCAGAGAGTCTGCTGTTGAAAGCATTGAAGTACGATGGCATGGAAATGCCGCCCACAGGTAAGCTGTCCGACGAAGTGATCGCCGACTTTGCGAAATGGATCGATCTCGGAGCACCAGACCCGCGGGCTGGCGAGGCACCGGTCAAGCCGAAGCGTGAGATCAACATCGACGAAGGCAAACAGTGGTGGGCGTTTCAGCCGCTGAAGGAAGTCGTGCTGCCTGACGCTCAGAAGCCTATCGATGGTTTCATTCGTCTGGCTCAGGAGGCACAGGGTCTGAAGCCGAATCATCCGGCGAGCAAGGAAAAGCTGATTCGTCGCGAGTACTTCGACCTGATCGGTTTGCCGCCAACGCCGGAACAAGTCTCTGCATTCGTCGCGGATACGTCGCCACAGGCGTTTGAGAAAGTCGTCGATGAACTGCTCGCAAAGCCCGCTTACGGCGAACGTTGGGCGCGCCACTGGCTTGACGCCGCGCGGTTCGCTGAGAGTGGCGGCTATGAGTTCGACGGCTTTCGTCCCGGAGCGTATCACTATCGCGACTGGGTGATTCGGGCTCTCAATGATGACATGCCCTACGACCAGTTTGTGCGGATGCAACTGGCTGGTGATGTGCTGGTGCCCGATGACATCGAAGGGGCCGCGGCGACTGGATTTCTTGTTGCCGGGCCGTATCCTGGCCAAATCACGGCGAAGACCGTCGAGCGAATTCGTTACGACCAGCTCGACGACATGATGATGACGATTGGCGGCTCCATGCTGGGGCTCACGCTGGGCTGTGCTCGGTGTCACGAACACAAGTACGATCCGATCCCGCATCAGGACTACTACGCTCTGGCCGCGTCACTGGCACAAACGGCTCACGGCCCCCGTACGCTGGATCTCGACGTCGCAGCGACAGAACGTGCCGTTGAGAAACATCGGGCCGACCATGAACCGCTCGTGGCGGCGCTGAATGCGTTTGCATCGAACGAACTGCCAGCCCGCTTCACCGCGTGGCACACAGCCGAACTGGCGAAGCAGCCTGAGGCAACTCGCTGGCAGGCGCTGGAGCCAATTGCCCTCGAAGCGGAACGGTCGTGGCTGAAGGCATTGCCGGGCGGGATCGTCGCGCACGACGGTTTGCTGAATCCAGGGGCGAATGTCCGGCAGCGAGGTCAGCGGCGAAACGTTCGCAACGAAGAAGAGTATCGGCTGACATTTCAGACGCATCAGAAGAATGTGCAGTCGCTGCGTCTCGATGCCTTCACCGACAAGTCGCTGC
>JAYTAK010000253.1:0-4563 GCA_043737515.1 Candidatus Kuenenia sp.
TCGCCCGCGACCGAACGTAGCCACGCTCGCCAGAGCGTGGGTTTCCTCTGGATCGCCCACGTTCTGGCGAACGTGGCTACAAAGTTGCTCGCACGGTCCTCCACTACAGTAAAGTGGCACGCTAAAATCTTCTCAGGAAAACAACACTCTAAACGTTTGCTGAGCAGTGTGTTTATCTGTGCAATCCGCGAAATCCGTGGTTAAAACTTCTTTCACGCTCTTCTCTGGGTTGCGGGCGAAGCCCGCGCTGGGATTTTTGCGTGCATCTTTTCGGCCGTAGTTCTTTCGGATTTCGGATTTCGGATTTCGGATTTGCGGCTTCGCCGCGCTAGGCAGCCCTGTTCAAAGAGTCGTGAATCTTCCGTCGGAAAAGTTCCAGCAGCTCATCCGCCTGTCGCCTGGAAATTGATCGCGGATCAAAGTGCAGATTGACCGTCAGACCTCCGGCGTAGGTGTAGATACAGAACGCCGCAGCGGTGAGTGGCCGCAACGGCGCAATGAAGTCAACTTTGTCGAGGACAGTTTCTCCGATCGCAAGTTTTCCGTCACGGCGTGGCAGCGGCGTTCGACTCAGAATGATCCCCAGGTTGGTAAAGACGCACGACGACACACACTTGCCCTGGCGAATGACACGATTCCGGAGGCGCGGCATGAGTTTCAATAAGGCTTGCGCCGCAATGAAGAGAAATCCATGCTGGCCGCGTTTGTGCATCTGCATCTCAGTCTGAATGGATTGCAGCAGAGACTCCGGGTCCGTCAGGTGTTGTGGGTGTCGCTCAAGAAATATGGCACTAATGATGTTGGCCGCTGACAGCGCTTCGTCATCGGTCGTCCGTTCATTGATGGGCACAAAGAATCGCAGCCATTCGTTGTTTGGCTTTACGCCATGCCGCAGACGCCAGTCATGCAGTGCGAGAAACAGGTCCCGAGCGAGCAGGTTGTTGACGGTCACCTTTCGTCGTTTTGCTTCGGACAGGATGCATGTGGTGACCTGACTATCAAAATAAAGTGTACAGGACGAAGGAAAGGCATGGGGCTGCCGCAGTGCCTGATCGTCAGACAACAGTCCGAGGGGAGCTGCTTTTCGGACATAGTGCTTCACTACGAACTGCAGTGCCAGAATCTGTCGGGGAAGCATGCGCAGCAACTTTCTCCACGTCAGTCCAAATTGATTTCGAAGTGGCAGACGCTGATTATCCAGGGAGCGAAGTTCAACGTCGTTGCCGAGTTGGCCGACATTTCTGGCATACAGGAGCAGCAGGTCATCAATAAACTGACACTTACCGAGCGCATCACTGCAGGCGTGGTGAACCTGCACAACCAGATCGCTGCCTCTGTCATTATCGACCAGCCAGATCCGCGTTCCCACATTGCGCGTCAGGTCCATGTGCCCGGCTAACGGGAATTCACTTTGTGTATCGGCGGACCACTTTTCAAGTGGAATGGAAATTGACTCGTCGGTCGCCCAGTAGTACCCATGCTTCGCATCCTGATAAACCCTCGACCGCAGGAGTGGATGCCTTGCTGTCGCCGTCTGGATCGCAGCCTCCATCGCCTGGAAATTCAGTTTCCCGCAGAATCGCAGTCGAAAGAATCCCGTCAATGGATAATCGGGACGATCATCGCAAAGCATGTACTCTTCAAACGGCGTGAGCTTCAATGGTAGCGACACGGGACGGTGGGCACTTTCAGGGATGCGGCAGTTTCAGAGGCCTGACTTTGGGCAGAGGAAACCCTATTTGATGAGGATGTTAATGGATTCGATTCATCTTCGTAATCGCAGATTCTGATGAAACCGGAATCGTGGGCATTACCCAAACAGCTTCAGCATTGCATGATGAATGCAACGCAGCGGCATCAGGAGCAGTCTGTACCATCCGCATGATCGGACGCTGACCCCAAAGCAATGCGGGCAATAGAACTTCCGAAAGCCACAGAGCGACAGTAACCACCAATATCCTTGCAGGGGAGCTTTTGCCAGCTTCTCACGGCAGAAATGACATCGGTACTGAAGAAACGAATACCATCGAGTGTTGGAATCTCGCTGCATGATGTCGCTTCGTGGCAGGCAGGTTGGCATTGAAGCAGACTTTCTGGGCGAAAGTCGCAGTTCCGGGTGGATCCAGAGGATACTGAAATGTCGTTGTTGAGTGTATCAACATTCGACTTTTTTGCAGATTCCTTGCGGCATGGCAGAACAGTTTTCCCGCAGCGACCTTCGACCGTCGGTCAGGGACCCACTACAGCCATCGGCGAAACGTCAGCAGCCGACCCGCCACGTCAAATCTTGCCGAATTGAACAGATCCAGCGCTGGCTGGTCGCCTGGCACGACATGCGCTTCGACGAGTTCAACGGATTCGCCTTTCAGGCGGCGACAGATTTCCAACAGCAGCGCTTGTGCGTATCCGTGGCGGCGTTGGGACTCAGGCACAAAGATTTCCCGGATCCCGACGCCCCGCGCGCCCCATTTGGGGATGAAAAGATCCATGCCGATAATCTGGCCGGACGCAACGACTTTTTCAGTTCCCTTTTCGTGCAGTTCAAACCTGAGCGAATCCAGGTGCCCGTAACGCACGAACCACCACCATGATTCATTCGTCGGACGATCAGTGATCACCAGATTCAAATGGCGGCGATGACGCAGCAGTTTGGCATTCACCGGATCTTTACTGCGAATCAAGTCGCGTCGCAGGATCAAAGTTTCCCCGCTCGCCTCGTAGCCGCAGGCCTGAAAGAATTGAGGCCATGCCGCTGCCGAAATGCAGAATCCTGACGGATCGAGTCCACCGTAGATCCCGCAGTAAAAGGCGTTCTGCTCCAGGCCACCACCAGCGACAACGGATTTCGCACCTTTCGATCGAAGGTAGTCTTCTGCCCGGCGCACCAGTTCCGTTCCGATTTTTCGCCGACGAAAATCCGGATGTACCATCAGTCCGCAAATCGTGCCGCTGTTGTAATCCAGTCCGCTCTGGTCTGCGTCGGGAGCAAACCCGGCATGTACAAACCCGGCAATCCGCCCGGATTCTTCATCCTCCGCCAGAATCAGGCCGTGCGGATCCCAGTACGGCTGCGCACACGCAAATAGCTCAAACACATCGCACGAAAATCCTTCGGCGGCGTTTGGTCCCAAAGCACAAATATGCCACAGTTGATGCAGCTTTGGAGGATCAGAATTGTGGAACGGGCGATACAACACAATCAGGTTGTCTTTGGCAAGAACGGCTCCGGCACCTGGAACAGTGAGATCACAAATGCCACTGCATTGCGACTGGAATTTGCGAATCTAACTGACGTATGCTATCCAGGCAAGGCGGCTGGTTCGATGGAATTCTCACGTTCTTCGGATCGGCAAGACTGCGAAATTGACCGCGACTGTGCAGAAATCCAATTCTGATCCGGATAGCCTGTGCAAACTTTTACTTTTGACGATGGACATTTTCATGCAGTGGACTGATCGCGAACTGACGGCCTGGCTTGACGAATTGCTGCCAGCCGAGCGGATGGCCGCTTTCGAAATCCAGCTTCGCCAGGACAGTGCGTTGCGGGCGCGCCTGGCTGTTCTCATTCGACATCGGGACCAGGGTGGAAACACAATCGGTGAAATCTGGCAACGGGCGCGCCTGAGCTGCCCGGTGCGGACGGAGCTGGGAGGTTACCTGTTGGGAACATTGTCTCCGGACGCCGCAGCCTACGTGGAATTCCATTTGAATACAGTCGGGTGCCGCGTCTGTCAGGCAAACATGAACGACCTTGAGGAACAATCAACACAGACGGGGCAGGTTCCGGATCGCCGGCGCCGCTTCTTCGAATCGTCTGCCGGCCTGCTGCGCGGTGAAAGCGATTCAGGACAGTTCCGGAAATAGTTTGGTTTTATCTTCGTAACACAGAAAACAGGCTCATGGAATTTGAAACAAAGTGTATTCACGGCGGAGTCCACAAAGATCAGCAATACAACAGCGTGACGACGCCGATTTACCCGACATCGACGTTCTACTGGAACAGCCTGGAAAGCACTTCCGGTTACGACTATACGCGATCCGGAAATCCGACCCGCGCGGCTCTGGAAGAAAACATCATGGCGCTGGAAGGCGGCGTCGGATGTGTGGCGACTTCGACCGGCATGTCTGCCACGCACTGCGCGATGGCACTGTTTTCTCCAGGAGACCACATCGTGGCTCCGTCGGACCTGTACGGCGGATCGTTTCGACTGTTCGATAAGTTTCTGGCAGAGAAAGGAATTGCGTTTACGTTTGTCGATATGACAGACCACAAGCAACTGGCGGCGGCATTTACTCCCGCGACCAAAGGTGTCTGGATTGAAACGCCGAGCAACCCGTTGTTGAAAGTGATCGATCTGGCGTTTGTCGCTGCACTCGCAAAAAAACACAACGCCATTACGCTGTGCGACAACACGTTTATGTCGCCGTACCTGCAGCGTCCGTTCGAATTCGGCATCGACATCGTGATGCACTCGACGACAAAATACATCAACGGCCATTCTGATGTGGTCGGCGGATGCGTGGTCTCAAAAACAAAGGAACATGCCGACCGCATTGCCTGGA
>JAYTAK010000254.1:0-1945 GCA_043737515.1 Candidatus Kuenenia sp.
TTCGCATCGACCGGCAGGTCTGCACCGTCCGGCGTCGTGAGCAACCAGATCGAACCAGAATTCTTCCAGCCTATCCCGCGTTGTCGTCGGCAAGAGGTAACCGAATTACGTCTCGAGCACTTTGACGACGATGCCGGTCATGTCGTCCTGCTGGTGGTGTCCGTCGGCGAACTTTCGAGCCGCTCGCCACAAGGCTTTGAAAATATCGCTGGCAGAGGCGTGCAAGTTCGCGGCGACCGTTTTGATGACGCGCGACTCGCCGAACAAGTCACCGGCCGCGTTTTGAGCCTCGCGGAATCCATCGGTCAGCAGCAACAATACGTCTCCAGACTCCAGCGCTACCTGAGCGGGGGATTCGTAAGGAATGTCATCCAACACTCCCAACGGCATACCGCTGGAAGGAACCTGGTGCTTTAGCCGTCCATGGCGGCTGACGACCAGCATTCCCTCGCCGGCTCCGCCAAAGGTCAGTGTTTGCACTCCAGGTTGCAGGCGTACCAGTGAAAGTACGGCGAATTGGCCGTCCAAACACCGCTTGCAAACTAAGCGATTGGAGGAATCCAGGATCTCTTGAACGTCGGAGTGGCTTTCGGCGAGCACTTCCAGATACGCAGCGATCGTTGCGCTCAAAATTGCCGGGCCGAACCCGTGGCCACTGACATCGCCGACCGCCAGCCCCAAAGAGCCGTCGGGGAACATCAAATAGTCGAACCAATCGCCGCAGGTCTGCGTGGCGGGATACGAACCACCAAAGATGTCAAAGCCTTCCAAATACGGATGCTCGGCGGGGAGCAGCGCCTCTTGTACCAGGCGAGCGAAGTTGATTTCGCGGTCGAGCTTGCGGCGTTCCGTGACATCGAGCGCTACGCCGATCGTCCCGGAAATGCGATGGGGAGATTCGTGAAGGGGATCGATTTTGACCTCGAAGTTTCGTCCCAGCCACTTCGTATCGAAGGCGACCGACTGTCCGTCGAGTGCGCGTTGATGGGCTTGAACGGTCCCTTCCGCATCGCCGGTGACGCGGAAGTACTCAACATCCAGCGTCTTCCCCACGATTTGCTGTGGATCAAGTTCCACGAGCTGCAATCCGGCACCCATCGCACTCTTGATCTTCAGGGTGCGATCGGTCGTCCAAATGATTGCCGGCACTCGACTGCCAATCTCTCGGAAGTGGTGCTCCCTTTGGATCAGTTCGCGGTGAAAGTGAAATCGGTCGATGGCGTATTGCAGCACGCGGGCGATGGCTGAGCCGGGGAAGGCCCCTTTCACCAGATAGTCCTGAGCACCGCTGCGCATCGCGGCGGCAGCCAGCGTCCGGTCATCGGTTCCAGTCATCACAACGATGGGGATCTCGTCAATTATGGCGACGAGTCGGCGGCAGGTTTCCAAGCCTTCGCAATCCGGCAACCACAGGTCCAGCAAGATCACGTCAAACGGAGATGCGAAAATCAGTTGCTGCGCTTCGGCCAACGATTCGCAGTCAGTCAACTCGTAGTCGAAACCTTCGACTTGTCGCAGCGACTGCGTTACGAACATCCGGTCCACCGGATTGTCTTCGACCAGCAAGATCTTCATGAGCGTCTCCGATCGCGGCTTCCATAAGAAAAGCATGACCGCCAGCATTTGGAATGTTCTGTTATCAGCATATGGTTTTCTGCTGTCAGTCTACCTAAGGTGGCGACTTTTCCAAGCCATAATCATGGCCGCGAACCTGCCTGACCGAAATTAACCGACGGATATGTTCGACATCGCCTCGTCGTAGCCACGCTCGCCAGAGCGTGGGATTCGTCGCACCCCACTCTCTGTCCAGCGTGGCTTCAGAAAGTGAAGTCCCGCCTTCACCTGATGGGTGCAAATCAGCTTTTGTGATTTGCGGAGGCAAAACTGGCGTGTTTTCGGACAAAGGGAGAACCGGGGCGGTTGCTGAGATAAGTTTCCAGCCGCG
>JAYTAK010000255.1:0-4561 GCA_043737515.1 Candidatus Kuenenia sp.
CATCCAGCAGGATCGTACCGGGAGACGGATCGGCGGGGCCAGCCACAAGGGCTTCATCTGTCAGGGTCAGCGCATTCGTCGGAATCGCATCGAGAGCGACCGTAACCATCGTCGAAAACCCTGAAGCCGGTCCGTCGGCCGTTCCGGAAATTGTCAGCGATTGCCCGTCCGCAGCAATTGCAGGATTGCCCGCAGCGTTCCGCGTCAGCATCACGAACATATCCTGATTTTGATCACTCGCTGCGATCGTCTGCGGCACAATCTTTATCGACGACATTCCGGACGTCGAAAGATGAATCGGGCCGGTGTATCGAAACGACGGCGATGTTCGAACCACCGACAAGCGGACCGGCGTCGATCCGTTCAGCGGAAGACGCACCGATTCTTCCCGCGTACTCATCGTAAACGCGGGACGATCCGGGCGGGCCACCTGCAACTGATAGACAGACGCCTGTGAACCCTTTTCATTGATTTCCCGCACACGCACCTTCAATTGCGTCACACCATCCGGGACCGCAAAGTTGAAAGTCGGATCATCGACGCCCGAATTCCCGTCATTCTGCGCGACGAGCGCATCGCCATTGAACAATGACAGGTGACCTCTCAACGGGGACGAAATGCTGCGGGCGGCCAGTTGGAAGTTGAGTGTCTGCCCCGGCGTGACTGTCAGCAGGACAGTATCGGTTTCGCCCGGTGCGGCAATACGACCGCTGATGAACAGAGGCAGAAACGGAGTCGCGGTGAACGCCGCATCGACAGCGGCTTCCGGAAATGTACCTTCCATTGGTTCGATCACATGCACGCCGTGCAGTGTGCGGAGTGCGGGCAGCGGAAGAATGGCGATGCCTGACTGAATCGCAATGCCGCCTTCGCTCTCTCGAATCGAGACGGGTTCAGAAACCGCGTTTTTGCTGAGTGTTCTCAAGGATGTTTCCGCAGACGTCAATCTCGCCGGAAACGCAATCGACGATGGCGGCAGGTCACCGACGATCAACCGAAAAACACTTCCCCCTGGCGATTGAAACTGCAGGTCGTGAACTTCCGCCACGTACAAGCCGTCGGCAGGCAGCATGACTGTCGCTCGTGCATCCCCCTGCAATTCCGCCTGCTGCCACTGCAGTGCAAGAGGGGTTCCCTCGGCCGAACGAATTTCCACGACGGGATCGAGCCTCGAACCAACGCGCCGAGCCTCGACTTCCGCGACGATTTTCTGATTCGCTGTTCCCTGAAACCAAAGTTGCTTCTGTTCGGTGCCGGAAATGACTCCTGCGACTGCGGCTGGCAGAGTCGTCGCTGGTTTTTCTCGGGGGTATGTGCCGTCCGTTGCTGTTGGAATTCGATCGATGGCGATCATGGCAGGTTTGCTGACTCCGCCAGGCGTCACGCAGCGCACGAGATAGCGACCTGGCAATACGGTATCGGCAACAGTCACATCGAAAAGTCCCTGGTTTGCGGTTCCACCTTCGACGACGGAGCACAAAATCCCCGCCACATCTGTATGCAGTCTTGCTCCCTGGAGATTCTGACCGGCCAGTTGCACGCGCGTGGTCTTGTTGATTTCAACTGCGTGCGGGATGACGCGCCCGATGACCGGCTGTGCCTGAGAGTTGTCGGGACCGGCTGTTTGTTCGTTCAGGATCTCTGCGGCGGATGCACCAGCGACTTCGTTGAACAGGGCCGCTGCATCTGCATCAGTCAAGGCCTCGGCGAAGACATGAAATTCATCACAGACCAGCCGCAGCATTTCGCCGTCAGTGAAACTGGAACCGATCGTGAGCGGCGTATCATTCACACACTTCGCCAGCGAGACGTCCTGCAGCCAGCCCACGTTGCCTTCGGCGAAGCCGCCTGAGACGACTGTCGGAGTCGCCAACTGGCCATTCACAAACACCCGCAGCCGAACGTCATCGACATCCGCGTCGGCGTCGGCTCCCGGAGCGTCGGCATGGTCCAGACTGATCGTCAGATGCATCCGACGTCGATAACCAATCGTTTTCTTGACGCTGTACTGAGCAAGTTTGTACCCGGTGCTGTCATTGACATACACCTGCAGCGTATCGGTACCCGCATTGAAATTGATTCCGTAGTTGGAAGTGCTGGTGGTCGGATGGCGTTTCGCAAACAGGCCGTGATACGTGTTGGAGTCAGCCGACTGCAGATTGGCAAACAGTCCACTGACAGAAACCGCATCCGGTCGACTGATGTCTTCGCTGTGGGCAATTACAATCTGCTGCTTCTTAACCGGATCAAGCAGCAACGATGCACCCGTGCTGCCTGCGACAAATGCCGATGGAATGCGGGATGGATCTAACGTCAGCGACACTGCATCCGCGACTTTACCGGACTTCGCAGAATCGGCGGTCGTCGTGAGGACACCTGATTCCGGCAGATCGTCAAACGTCAGGCTGACGACAGCCCTGTCGCGTACATCTGCTGCTGTCAGACCACAGATCGTCGCAAGCACGGAGATAGTGCCACTGGAAATGACGAGACGCAATGCAATAGTACGAACGAAGGATGGGATCACGGCAGGAGTCCAGAAGTTCGGAGTTTGGGGCAGGATTCATCAACGAAGCCATGAGCATGGTGGCGGAAGAATTGTCCAGGAGCAAGTGGGCGAGGAAAAAACACGTCTGTCATGTCGAAGTGGGATGCATCGGACGTCCAAATCCTGGCAAATGCACAGCGCGGGCTTCACCCGCAGTTCGGCTCTGCCATCCGCAGGACAACGGCCTTGAAGGGTTTCCTGCGGATGGCAAGGCCGGACTGCGGATGAAAGAAGTCGCGTATGGGATCGGTGATTCATTCATGCACTGACCGTATTCGGTTGCGGGCGAATCCCGCAACGCAGTTTACGCCCCGGCGGAGCTTGCCTCCGTCGAGCGCGGATCAACACCAGCGATCACCTGGAATCAGCACCTGGCCACCATTGCGGCTCGTCCGCATGGAGCCGTGATCCCATTGATCAGCGCCCTACGGAGGCAAGCTCCGCAGTGGCGAAAACGCCTTTCTGGTTTCTTTTCTGGTGATGATCATCGCTCGATGGGGACAAGCCCCGATCGTGGCGGAAGTCCTCTCTTGCCTCTCCGCCCGAGCCGCAAGCACCCATGAAATCGTCAGCCTCCTCAACGGAATTCTACTCAGGAAACCAACACTCTCAACGTTTGGTGAGCAGATGTCCGCCGACGGAGCGGCGGACCTATGTAGGCGAGCCGCTCCGTCGGCTCGCACCAGTCACAGCGGCGAAGCCATTGATGCGGCAGAAGAGATTCGGTTGCGGACGAGATTCGGTTGCGGGCGAAGCCCGTGCCAAGCGGAAGTACAAATAAATCCGGGCGTTTGAGGCCGCTGTTTTCGTTTGCAAACTTCACCGCTGCGAGATAAGTTGCGAAATCTTCAGCCGTGAGTTCGAACAGCGTTTGCTCGTGCATCGCATTTGAATTCGCCATCTGAAGTCTCAATGCTCGCGACTTTGTTCCATTCGCCTGGGAGAATCAGTACATGTCGGAATCAGTCGGGATCGTTTGCCCCGTGTGCCGGTCAAAGCTGCGTCTTAAAGGAAGTGTGCTCAGCAAGGCCACCGTTGCCTGTCCCAAGTGTGGTACGACACTGGATGTTCCAAAATCGGAACTGCCTACCGCATCGGCACCTCGCACTTCTTCACCGGATCGATGGTCGGCTATGCCGTGCGGCATGCGGCAGGTACGAACAAAGGCTGGGGGCCTGGAATTGTGGCAGTCCTCATCGCGGCATTCGCCATCTTTGCCGGGCGCGTCGGTGCGTTCAGTGTGTCGTCGGATGTCGATAAAATCCTCGGCGTCCCGATGATGGCACCGCTGACGCCCGAGGAAGCGGAAGCCCGAGTCGCTGCGGAAACAGCAGAATCCTTTCTGATCGCGGATATCGCGGAAGCGGTTGAGTACGACGAAGACTTTTTAACAGCACAGAATATCGACAGCGACGAGGTCTCCGACTTTTGGCTGGAACACTCTGAAGAGGAAGACCCTGCCAAGCGTTATTTTCCTGCCGTCTGGACTGAAGCAACAAAACGGTGGAATGCGAAGCCACCCGAGCAGAAGGAATTAATTCGCAAGATGAAGGAGATGGAACTCCGGGAGAACTACGGCATCATGTCCGACGACGCTGTGCAGCAGCGGATCACCGAAGCCACCTCGAATGATGCTATGATCAGTGAGACTGCGGATACGTTGCTCGCCGATGAACATGGATGGCGAAGTCCGGCATTACCGAAGAACAACTGGACGCGCATTTGGAAAACGCTGACTTCGACGAAGACGCCAGCGGAGAGTCGCAGTATTTGCCCGCCGTCTGGACCGAAGCCAAACGCCGCTGGGAAGAATTGCCACCGGAACAAAAGCAGGCGCGCATTAAAGAAACGTCGGACAATCTGCGAGCAGATCTTGTGTTTTCAGCCGAAGACGCAAAAGAGGCCGAGAATCTTGGCAAGGCGTTTCGGGTTCTCATCATTATCTTCGGAGCATTGTTCACACTTTTTTGGGGAATCGGCAGCCTGCTCTGTTCAGCTTCGGCACTCGTGGGT
>JAYTAK010000256.1:0-1937 GCA_043737515.1 Candidatus Kuenenia sp.
GTCAGCGGATGGCTGGGCTGCGTCAGCCATTCAGCCAGTCTCAATCGTCCGCTGGTTCCATCGGTGATCGGTGATGCGGCACCCTCAACAAAAACACGCGGCATGCGTCGCGCGACTTCAACACCCAGTGTCGTATGACTGCCCCGCAGATGGATGCGCAGGTTCTGTGGCGATCCTTCCGAAACCGACATGGCTTCGGCAAGTGCGGGGATCGTGGCTTCAATCGCTGCCTTCTTTTCACGGAGCATTTTGAGTTCTGTCACAACTGCTTCGGCATACACAGATTCTGCTTTATCACCGAGCGTGAACGGGCTCTCGTCGCCCGACAGCAGCGCCTTCAGCGGAGCAAGATGCGGTGAGTCCTCACTATTCGCAAGTTCCTGATATCTCAGCGCAAGAGCTGGCAGCGTTGTGGGCGTCGGATCAGCGAGCAGCGTCGCAGTCAGTGGCGAAGCATCCAAAGGCACGTCCAGTGAACCGGCTGTCCGCAGCTTCCACCAGAGCGCAAATGGTCCGTCGGCGACATCCCGCTGCGCGGTCAGCAGTTTCACCCAGTTGGCAACGATGGGCGGATGGAGCGGTATTGCAGGCGTCTCCTCTGCGACCGACGGCGAAGTTGGCGAATTGCTAACGGTCGGTGCGATGCAGAGTTTATCGATGTGCGGAAATGGGCCTGCATTTTCGAGCCGCACAACATGCTTGCCCGCGGAGACCTCAACAATCGTCTCGACGAACCACTTCTGACTTTCCGCCGTCCAACTGCCGGTGACCTGACCGGCAGCATCCGTCTTAATCGGCTTTCCATCGATCATTACGATCGTCGGCCGAGCTGCAGCGGCGGCATAGCGGAGATCGAACTGATACCTGCCAGCCTGCGAAAGTTCAATGTCGTATTCAGTGAAGTTCGGCAGCTCGCCCTGATTCACGAGCACTCCGATGCCAACACCGTAGTTCGTCGTGTCTTTCATCACGTTGCCGCGCACGTAGTCCTCGGCCTCCAGCAGCAAACACTCTGGAGCGGACCGGCGGGCGTCGTTATCGGCAATGGGAGTGACCCCCATCAGAGATGCATCAGCCCGCAGTTGTCGTTCTGCGGCCAGCATGTAGGCGGACAGTTGCGCGCGAGCATCGCTGGTGATGCGATCCGTTTCCTGCTGCGAGCATTGAGCGATGTCAGCCTGCACGGCCTCGGCTGCGGCCTGCTGGCGATCTCGTTCCGCGATGACGTCCGGTAGTGCCAGCGGGCGTTCCTGCCATCTCGCGACGACGCCGAAGTTGTCCATTGTCTTCGTGCTCTTGAAGATCCCCGCCAAAGCGTAGTAGTCGTGCGCAGAAATCGGGTCAAACTTATGGTCGTGGCAGCGAGCACAGCCGATCGTCATTCCAAGCACTGCCTTTCCCAGCGTATCGATCTGTTCATCAATGATGTCCATCTCCATCTTGACTGGGTCATCCTCAGCCAGCATTTTTGCACCCAGTGAAAGGAATCCGGTGGCGATGATTCTGCGGAGCTGAATGTCGGAATTCGCCGCTGCTGGAAGTAAGTCCCCGGCCAGTTGTTCGCGCAGGAACTCGTCGTATGGCAGATCAGCATTGAAGGCCTCAATCACATAGTCGCGATACCGCCAGGCGTTACCAAATGCCAGGTTTTCATCCAGTCCGTTGGAGTCGGCATAACGCACAACATCCAGCCAGTGTCGCCCCCAGCGTTCGCCGTAGCGGGGCGACGACAACAGGCGTTCGACGACAGATTCAAAGGCTGCGGGTGACTCATCTGCAAGAAACGCTCGCACTTCATCCGGCGTGGGAGGCAATCCGATCAAAGCCAGCGTGGCACGCCGGATGAGCGTTCGCTTTTCGGCAACTTTGTTGGGAAGCAGTTGTCTGGATTCGAGCTGTTCCAGAATGAAATGGTCAACCGGCGTTCGCACCCAGTT
>JAYTAK010000257.1:0-4547 GCA_043737515.1 Candidatus Kuenenia sp.
CTCATTCTGCTCGACCACCACATGCCGGTTGAAGACGGACTGCATTTTGCGGAAAGCGTGCAGAGTATTGTGAAACGTGACCACTGTCCGATCATCATGATTTCGTCGGGTTCTTCAGTGATCGATGCTGACCTGTGCGAGAAATATGGCATCAGCCGATTCATGACCAAGCCGGTCATCGCTTCAGAACTGCTTAACGAAGTACTTCACCAGTTCGGTCGATACACGAATGTCAAGCCTGTGCAGCCACCCACTGAGGCCGTACTTCCCAAAGCAACGCCGCGTCGTGTGCTGCTGGTCGAGGACAATGCAATCAACCGTCGCGTCGCGCTCGGACTGTTAAATTCGCGAGGACATCAGGCGGTCGTGGCCGTCAATGGACAAGAAGCCATCGATACGCTGGCCCACCAGGAATTTGACGTCGTCCTGATGGACATGCAGATGCCGATCATGGACGGCTATGAAGCGACTGCTGAGATTCGAAGACGCGAACGTCGAACTGGCGGCCACATTCCCATCGTGGCGATGACTGCTGAGGCCCTCAAAGGAGACCGGGAACGCTGTCTCGCAACTGGTATGGACGACTATGTCTCAAAGCCGATCTCCCCTGCTGAGATGTATCGTGCCATCGAACAGTTCCCCGCCGTGTGCCTGCCAGTTGATTTTCATATTCAGAAGTCTGCAGAACGCAAAGAAGTTGCGACTCAAATTGAGTCGCACGCGAACCCGGATGTTTCTGCCGAGACATCCAGTTCGCAGGAGCCTTCAGCTACTTCTGAAACAAGCATTGTGCTCGGTCAGTCGGGCCTTGATGGATCGGGTGGCCGGGGCTGGACTGAGCGGAGCGAAGGAAGCCACGGGGTTTCGGGCTGCGGCCCTCCAACCCCGGCCACCCATCAATCCATTGCTGACAGAGCACTAGTTCCACCGGTCGATTGGAATGTCGCGACAAAACTGCTTGGTGATGAGAAGTCAGCACTGACGGAGTATTCAGATCTGCTGAAATCGGAAGCTCCGCTGCGTATGGCAGAGATACGCCTTGCGATGGAGACCCACGATTCCAAACTCCTGCGCCGCGCCGCGCACACGCTGAGAGGCAGTTCGGCCTATTTTGGTGCTCAGCCGGTCATTGAGGCCGCGCTGGCCCTTGAAGAACTCGGCAGAACCGAATCGTTTGTTGGCTCAGTCGAGATGCTGACAACGCTCGAACAGGAACTGACTCGCCTCCTCGCCGCGCTAGACGTGGGCCCGCCAGAACCAACATCCTGAACAAGCTCGCCGTGATGCTTACAGTTGCGCGGTATCGCAAACTGTGCCAACATGGCTCGATCGGAACGCAGATTTGAACATGCCGGAGTGGCCACCCATCCGGGCGATCAAGGCATGAAAGCCATCGCCAACGCCAAAGTACTCAATTCACTCTTCCAATTCAACACACCATCGAACACTGAAACCCATGCCTCAAAAAATCCAACACCCCTGACGATACACTGCACAAAATCCAGATTCGAAAATCTTTTTTCGAATCTGTCATTGACGTTATTCATGTTTTTGTCTTCACGTCCCCGCGTCTTTTGTTTGAGGAAGTCGAAGGTGACGCTGCGTCCCGCTTGGTAAATTGCAGCGGCAGCGTTGGCTCGTTTAACGGCAAGCCGCAGGCGACAGCGTCATTAACACGTCGCTGACGCCTGCGGCTGGGCGTTAAACGATAAACATCTCATCCATTTTGCCAACGGCGTGACCGTCGCGTGCCAATGTCAGTGCTTCCTGCGCGCGGCATAAGACAAAAAGATTGTTGACAAAAAGACAGGGCCAACATCGTTGGGCCGTCTGATCTGTATCGCTTCGTTGTGGTGCTGCGGCCGCTTTATCTTTCTGTCACACATGTTTTTGTCTTCACGTCCCCGCGTCTTTTGTTCGAGGAAGTCGATGGTGACGCTGCGTCCCGCGCGGTAGATTCCAGCGGCAGCGTTGGCTCGTTTAACCGCGTGCCCAGCGGGCCGCGCTAGCTGCGCGGGGCGTTGCCCACGCGGTTAAACGGATGTGCCTTGCTCAACCGCGCGCCGTATACAATCGAGTCCACGCACCCGGGAGACTCTGACTGTTCAATAACCTGATGGGTGTCGTCTATCTAAAATTCCAGCGAGCCAGTACCGATGATCTCCCGCCCACGAATTTCCGTCAGTCTCGCACTCCTGCTGTTTTGCACCGCCGCGGAGTCCATATTGTTCGCTCAGGAGATTTCCGCACCGCCATCTGATTTGAAGGCGCCGGAACTCTACACAAAGTACATCAGTGCCGACGGATATCCGATCCTGGCGTCAGCGGACGTAAACGACTACGCATTACGCGAGGCCGCGTTTCTGGTCAACCTGCTGTTGGCGAAGCGACAGGATGTAAGGGATGCGATGATCAAGAGCGGTTCCAGAATGTGCATCATCGGTACTCGTGAATTCACAACCGATCTGCCCGAATGGAAATGGATGGCAGCCGAGTCGGAGGACGGCAAACAGGCAGCGGGCGTGACAGCACGGGATTTCTGGGACGCCCGGGCTCGCGGGATGGGCGGATCTGAAACGGATCCGTACTGTTCGTGCGGGGAAGAAAACCTGCTGAACTTTCCCGGCGATCCGTATTCGACTGAGAATATTCTGATCCACGAATTCGCCCACAATATCCATCTGCGAGGACTCGTGAATGTGGATGCGACATTTGATCCACGCTTGAAAGCTGCGTACCAGAAAGCGATGAGTGTCGGCTTGTGGAAAGGGAAGTATGCGTCGGTGAATCACCACGAATACTTTGCTGAAGGCGTGCAGTCATGGTTCGACAATAATCGCGAAGACGACCACGATCACAATCACGTAAACACCCGCGAAGAACTGCTGGATTACGATCCGGAACTTGCAACTCTCTGTCGCGAAGTGTTTCGAGATACCGAACTGCGGTACACGAAAGCCATCACACGACTTGACGGACACATGCAGGGCTACGACCCATCGACCGCTCCGACTTTCGTCTGGCCTGATCGACTACAGCACGCCAAAGACGCCATCCACAAACAGGCCACGGAACGCAGCCAGAAATCAAAGGAATGAAGCTCCGGACGGGATATCCTCATTGTGTTTCAGCGCGGCGTCTGTGGATCTGATTCGAGCAGCGTTGGCAAAGACCATCGAGGGCAGCGACTTTACGTGGGCTCAGAAGCGATGTCACGAAGTGCCGACGCGCCATGTGGCCTTTTCGAGAAGTTTGCAAAGTGAACAGGATTCAAGGCGTTCCCAGGCAGCCAGGCTCACTTTGACTCTCAATCTGAACCGGTTGGCATTCGACTGAGTGTTGCAGAAACGTGATTTCCGCCGTCTGGGTCGCTCCCGCTGAAGTCTGTGATGCGTTACACTTGACGGGATCTCAGACTTGACATGCGTCAGGTGATGCGTTTCTCAATCCACGCTGCGGGCAACAAAATGAAGGGGCCGTCCTTACGTTACAATACGCGGGTTTTACGGGTCTTCTGTTGCGATGCCTGCGGGCGTCAGGTGCAGACGCCTGGCAGTGTGACGTCGCAGACTTGCCCGTGCAGCGATCCGCCGAAATTCATGCGACCGCTGGAACGGCCCAGGACGGTTTCTCCCGACGTCAGCCGCTTTATCAGTGCTCCTGACCCCGAGGAACTGATCGAAGTTCCTGATGTTGATGAGACGCCCTACGTATTGCATGTTCCGATCAAGCCACCGCCGCCCGCGAGATTTGCGAATCGACGCAAACTTTACGACGATACAGCGGCTGAGGAAGGGCCTGACTTCGGCGAAGGCGTCGTCCACGATGTCACCGATGAATCGACCTCAGGCGACGATTTTCCTGAAGAAACTGTGCGTGAAGCGGGCAACGACAAGCCCGCAGATGCTTCGGAAAAAACGGAAGCCGACACCGGACGTTCTCGCAGGCGACGACGCGGTCGTGGTGGCGCGCCGGATGCTGACAGATCGCCTGGCAGCCAAACGTCACCGCGCGGCAGCAATACGGCACCAGCAACCAGACGACCTGACAGGGGCGAGCGCGCTCAAGGGGGACAGCAAGGTTCGACAAAACCTGCTGGCCGCGAGAATCGTAATCCGAATTCAAAACCTGATCGCTCCGACCGACCGGATTCATTGAGCGGCGACGCAGCATCCGGTGGCGCATCACCGACAGAACCGTCATCGTCGGAACCGTCATCGTCAGAGCAGGGCGACGGGCGCAGACGTTCGCGGCGGCGCGGACGACGTCGAGGACCACGTCCGGAAGGCGGCGGCGTGTGACCGGCAGTGAACATTCTGATGAATCCTCGGCTGAGACACATTGTGCAGCCTGGGTACTGCCGACACTGCTGGCGTTGTCGGTGTTGTTGCTGTGTTTGCCCACGCCAGTCGGGATGACAACTTCCGCACATCGACTGGTATCCATTGCAGTGCTGATGGCAGGGCTGTGGGTGACACAGGCTGTGCCGTTGGCGGCAACGAGCCTGCTTCCGTTGGCGCTGTTTCCGCTCTTCGGGATTCAGACTG
>JAYTAK010000258.1:0-4544 GCA_043737515.1 Candidatus Kuenenia sp.
GGCCTGCTCGTCAACCAGCGACTCAGGAAGTTCCAAGCAGCGTTGAAAGAGGCAGGGTATGAGGTAAAAGTCGAAGTATTGAACGTCGGAGAGTATGGCGTGCCGCAGCGCCGCCGCCGCTTGGTGCTGCTGGCGAGCCGAGTGTCGTCGGTCGCGTTTGCCAAGCCATCCAGGAAGTCTCGCACAGTGCGCGACGCGATCGGCACGATGCCCGCCGCTGGCACGAGCGGCGATGCACTGCACGACCTCCCGGAGACACGTTCTCCCTGCGTCGCCGCTCGCATCCGATTGGTTCCCGCCGATGGAGGCAGCCGAGCATCACTGCCAGAGCACTTGAGGTTGGAATGCCACAAGAACTCCGACGGATTCAAAGATGTCTACGGGCGCATGGCTTGGGATGAGCCAGCGCCGACGATCACGACCGGCTGCTTCAATCCTTCCAAGGGCCGCTTCCTTCACCCAGAAGAGGACAGAGGGATCACGATGCGCGAGGCCGCATTACTCCAGTCGTTCCCGAAGTCGTACAAGTTCCCTACGACGCTGGGAAAGGTAAAAGTCGCGACGATGATCGGCAACGCGCTTCCGCCGAATGGCGGCCGACTACCCGTGGAGGAATCGGACAAGAAGCCGCATTTCGCGTCATATTGGCTCGCCGCATAAGGATGTCGATGAGTGACAGGCCAGCAAACGACGGTCAACCATGGACTCGTGAGGAACTGATTCTCGCGTTCGAGTTGTATTGTCGAGTGCCGTTCAAGCGCACTACTTCCAGGAACCCACTCATCCGCGAGCTTGCGGTTTCAATGGGCCGAACTCCCGGCTCCGTCGCCCGCAAGCTTGGGAACTTCGGGGCATTTGACCCCGAACTGACGCCAAGAAACATCGTAGGCCTGACGCACGGCAGTAAGCTGGATCGGACAATCTGGGATGAGTTCCACCGCGACTGGAACGGCTTGGTCGTTCTCGCAAATGACCTTCGAGTTGCGCTCACGCCCGGGTTGAACGAAGCCATGCCGCTCGTGCCACCCATCGGACCATCAGAACGAATCGGTGCCACAAAGCAACGCTTGCACCAATCGTTCTTTCGCGACGCAGTACTCAGCAGCTACAACGCGCGCTGCTGCGTGACAGGACTGCCAATCATCCAGTGCCTCGTGGCCGGCCACATCATCCCGTGGAGTGTGGATGAGCGCCGCCGGGCCGATCCGACCAATGGCGTATGTCTCTCCGCGACTTTCGATCGCCTCTATGACTGCGGTCTTGTCACGATAGACGACGATCTCACACTACGAGTCAGCAAACGCCTCCGCGAAGTGGAGGATCGGGCCGTTGCGGAACTTGTCACTGTTCGACATGGTCAGAAGATCGTGCCGCCCGCTCGCTTTCACCCGGATCCGGCGTGCCTGCGTTGGCACCGAGAACACAAGTTTGAGACTGCCTGAAGTGCGGTCGTCATGGAGATAGTTGGCAATGAAGGACATCACGCCAGAGACCGCCATGGCCGATCTGCTCAAGCAAGTCACCGCCGAGGATTTGCTCGCGCGTGCGACCGATATGTCCATGAAAGGCCAACCGCTATCTAAGCTACTCCCGGTGATTCGAGAGTTGCAATTCAGATTGGACAAAGCCCGGGAGGAGCTTGAAACCAGACTGTCGCACTACAACCGGTTGGCAGTCGTCGGCACCGTCGCCCACATGCTGATACACGAGGTCCGCAACCGGACCACCGTACTCGGTCATGTACTCGACTGGCTCGGCAAGCAGATGGGCGAGTCTGTCGATGTCAAGAACGCGGCTTCCAAGCTGGAGATGGGTCGTGCGGCGGTCGCTGCGCTTGACAAGCTGGCGAACACGTTCGCGCCGCTCGCCAATCGCCAGTTCAAGCGGCGGATGCGCAGCGCGTGTATCGAGGAGAGCGTCTTGCGCTGTTTGCTGATGCTTGAAGGTGACTTGAAGGCCGCGAAGATCGCGATCTCAACGCCTACGGACACCGTGACCGAAGTCGCTGTTGATCCGGGCGAACTCGATGCCGTGCTGCTCAACCTCTTGGTCAACGCGGTGTACTGGCTGTCCCATAAGGGAGGTACGGAGCGCAAGATTGAGGTGCGCATCCGCAAAGTCGCAGGCGGCAAACGCGCGTCGGTTGAAGTCGGCGACTCCGGTCCAGGCATCGCCGCGGAAGATGCGGCGAAGATCTTCTCGCCCGGCGTGACTAATCGGCCCGGCGGCATGGGCATGGGATTGACGGTGGCGTCGGAACTCGTTGCCGAGTACGACGGCAAACTGGCTCTTGCTCGCAAGGGCAAGCTCGGCGGTGCGACGTTCCTCTTTGATTTACCCTTGAAGTAGCCCGGCGGAGCCAGACCCATGCGAACAGTCCCGATCATCGACGACTTGAAAGACTTCGCAAGCGTTATTGCAGAGGAGGTCACGAAGGGCATTTCGGGTGTTCAATGCGAGATCGAGTTGGACTTCGACGTGGCAATCGAACGTATCGCAGCGCTTCGGCCCGACGCGATTGTGCTCGACCTTATGGAGAACAAGTTCTCTGAAATCCTTCCGGGCGAGAAAACTTGGAAGTCGGTTTGGGAAAGCACCTTCTGCCCGATCGTCATCTACACCGCGTCAGATGCCACCCTTCACCCAACTGTTCCCCTAAGTCACCCTTTCGTCAAGCGGATTCAGAAGGGCAGCGGCACGCAGAATGAGGTCGTCGAGGCGCTCAAGGGTTTTGCGCCCGCCGTGCAATCGCTGGCCAAACTGCGAGCCGAAGTTGAAGCGGTGATCCACAAAGTGCTGCGGGACACGGCAGGCGAAGGCCACATGCCGATGAACGACCCCGAGCATTTGCTTCACGCAGGCCGACGACGGATTGCGGCGACGATGGACGACTCGACGATCACCAGTAATCGGACGATGGAAAGTTGGGAGCAGTATTTGATACCCGCAATGGGCGAATCGCCCCTCACCGCCGACCTCTTGCGAGAGCGCGGTGCCCAATGGGACGATCCTACTGCGTACCGAATCGTGTTGACGCCCTCGTGTGACTTGGTCAAAGTCCGGTGCATAAAAACCGTCTTGGTCGCAAAATGTCAGCAGGGTTCTGAGTTGGTGAGCAAGATGTCGTTGAGCGTCAAAGCCAACAAAAAGGACGAGTCTGCAGAGCGATTGCGGAAGGGCGCTCTTACGCCGGGAGTGTTTGAAGGCTTTGTTCCACTTCCGTCGTTCGATGGGCGCATTCCAAACCTTGTTGTGAATCTAAAGAACCTTGAAGTACTGAAGTACGAGTCGATCGCGCCCACCGATCCCACGGTTCCGGGCTTCGATCGAATCGCGTCGATCGACAGTCCGTTCCGCGAGCAAGTCGCATGGGCCTACCTCACCACGGCAGCACGTCCGGGCATGCCCGATCGCGACTTGAAGCCCTGGGCCGAAGAACTTGTGAAGGCTGCATCGACGCCCTAAACGCCGTTGACCCTTTTGTCGGATGCCCCGTTCATCGGCTTCACCAGCACGCCGATCGAAAGGAACGACGACAACACGTAGGCCGTGTTCGGTGAGTACGTCTCGGTTTACGACATCCAGCAAGCGGACATCCGTGCTTGCTACCAACACTGCTGCCTTCGCTATGTGATGAACGAGAAGATTACCAACCAAAGCCTGCGGGAACGGTTCAAGCTGCCGGAGAGCCGGGCCAACACTGCATCCCAAGTGATCGCGGCGACTGTCGAAGCCGGTCGAATCAAGCTCGACACGACCGGCTCCGGAACAACTTCGAAGCGCTATTCCCGATATGTTCCCTTCTGGGCGTGAGTTTTCATTTCAGCGCAAACCCTCGCACACAGCCGCACGCAGCCGAAACCTGTGGAAAACAAGGACTTGCTCATTTCAGCGCAAAACCGGGAAGACACGCAGCGGAGGGAGCCGACGCCAAAATCACTGATGCTGTCCACCGCAAAAGTGGACGGCGTCGGGACTCCGTTCTTCCTTCAACCGGTCAATTCCTCTCCAAATCGCAAAGTCATGGCCACACTCCGAATCACACTCCGTCTCGCCGCTTTGTTTCTGCTGCTCGCGCCGCTGGCCGCGTTGCGGGCTGGTGACGATGGACCCATCGTTGGTGCGATCCGCTGGGATGGCTGGTATGGAGATAGGACCGTGACAAAGGCTGTCGAGGCGTCGCTCGGGCAGCCGAAGTATCACTTTCGCCTGCCGTGGTTCGCGCAGTTGCAGAGCGATGGCTCGGTGCGGATCAACGGCGATTCTCAGGCCATCATGGAGCAGGAGCTCGCCTATGCCGCGGCCGCACGGTTGAACTATTGGGCCGTCGTGGACTACTGGGATGAGGCTCCCGGCATGAGCATCGCCTTGAAACGTTATCTCGCCGCAAAAGACAAACGTGGCATCCGCTATTGTCTGGTCGAGGAAGGTCATCGATTGGACAAAATCGGCAGCGCGGGCTGGAAGCGACTTGTCGAACACTTTCAGCGGCCCGATTATCAGACCGTGCTCGACGGGCGTCCGCTGTTGTTTGTGTTTGGGCA
>JAYTAK010000259.1:0-4544 GCA_043737515.1 Candidatus Kuenenia sp.
GCGAGCGGCATGCGTCAGCTTGCCGGTACAAAAAAGCGATGTACCGGAGGGCTGACGCCACTCCGCTCGCCGGACTCATTTCTGGCCGCGCGGAGTATAGTGCTCTGGCAACAATAAAATGATGGGTGGCCGGGGTTGGAGGGCGCCAGCCCGAAACCCCGGAGCTTCCTTCGCTCCGCTCAGTCCAGCTCCGGCCACCCGATTCATCAAGGCACGACCGACAGAGCACCAGAAGAGAAGCTACAGAACTCAGCAACCCCTCAATCATCTTCATACGGCGGTTCGTAAACGTACCCGTCGGCATCGACGGCATATTTCAGCAGTAATTCCATGGAAAGGTGTTCGATCGCAGAGATGTGCGTGGCCCTTAGTGCCAACTGTGGCGCAAAGCCGGCTTCGAGCGCTTCGATCCAGCGGGGCAGGCACAGACACCAGTGATCGCCGGGTTGCAATCCGGGAAAATGGTATTCCGGATGCGGCGTGGACAAATCGTTGCCAGCCTTTTTCGAAAACCTCAGGAACTCTTCCGTCATCACGGCACAGACGGTATGCATTCCCTGGTCGTCACCGCATGTCTCGCATTTGCCTGTGCGAAAAAAACCTGTGAGCGGATCTGCGGAACAGACGAGCAGATCATCTCCGAAAACATTCTTGGCCACGATTCAAAACTCCTGGATTCAGAACGACTGGCGATCAAAACACATTGTCACCGCCAGCCAAAGCATAGCTGAATTCTCTGGTTCATGGCAGTGTCAAAACAATCGGCAGAATCGGAAGAAACGTCAAGTTCGGAGCATCCGGCGGTCGATGCTAGCGACTGGGCACATTGCGCATGATCGAAAGCCGGGGGGCCTCGACGCAGAAATTTCCGCGTCGTCCGATCAATGTCAGCATTTCTCGCGATCCTGTGCCTCGGGGAAGTTTCTCAACGACGCTGAGTGGAACAGATCCGTTCCACGCGGTGTCCTGCTGTTTCGTTTAGTCTTTCAGGAGGGAAATTGCCATGCCGCATGGCGATATCGAGACTCAATCCACAAATGAAATCGCAACGTCAGTCGCAGCGCCGGACAATTCGGTTGGCGCTGAATCATGGCTGACTGAGCCTGCGCCGAAATCCGCAGCGGGAGTTGCGACCGGACCGGCGACGCAGGCGGCGACTGTCACGGTTGCGATCACTTCGCACTGGTCGGTCGGTTCGCGGCTGGGTTCGCGAGTCGGATCAGTCTGGCATCGACTGCGAGAACAGCGTCGCGAAGCTGCTGCCGTCATCGTGTTGATCGTCATGGCGATGATCTGGTTCGACTCGGGCAGTTCCGGGACAGGCACTGCACCAGATGCAGCAGATGCACCGGATGCGTTCGACGCATTCGAAGCCACGCTGTCAGATTTTGAATCCGTCCAGGACGCGCGGCCGCAGCGGGAATCCGCCGATCCGTTCGAATCAACGTCGCAGAATTCATTCGACGGCGGTTTGTTTATTCCGTCGTCTCAAGGATCTGCGGCAGGCACCACAGCGTCCTCAGACTTTGGCACGTCATCGACAGCCACTGCGCGCTACCCGGAAGATGCTCCGGCGTTCAATGCTTCCGCATCGCAGACATCGGCGGACTACGGTTCCGATCAGCAGCAGCGTCGCAAAGTGAAGTTTGCCGGACGCATCCAGCCTGCCAACTGACAGTCCTGCAATCGTATTACAGCACCAATGGAAAGCACGTCGCATGTATGAGGCCTACTGGAAACTCAATCACAAGCCGTTTACTCAGCGTCAGGATCCCGCGCGTTTTTATCGCAGCAAGAGCCATCAGACCGCACTGCTGCGATTGAAGTACGCGCTCGACAATCTGACCGGCCCGGGACTGATCCTTGGCGCATCCGGTACGGGAAAAACAGGTTTGGTGAAACTGCTGACGGCCGACCACAAAGATCTGCAGCCGCTCGTTCACGTTGTGTTCCCGGCCATCTCGCCTGACGATCTGCTGCGGCTCGTCGCCCGTGAAATTGCGACGTTTGCAGCCGTCAGCCCCGTGCTCTCGACGGGAAATGACGGGGTACTGTGTGAGATCCTGACCTCCCTGCGACGCCTGGCGAGCACCGGTCATCGCACGCTCTTGTGCTTCGATGACGCCCATCTGCTTTCGGAAGAAGCGCTGCTGCATGTAGTGCAGCCGTTATTGAATCTGGCGGAGTCAGAAGACCAGGCGATGTTAGCCATGTTGCTTGTCGGACAACCGGTGCTGTCGGCGAAAATCCGCAAACTGCATCAGATCAGCGAACGTATCGCCGTGACCACTGCCCTCACAGGTTTCACGGCCAATGAGACGTCCGACTACGTCCGCAGCAGTCTTCTGCAATCCGGTGGCCGTTCGGACATCTTCTCAGCAGACGCACTGCAGCGCCTGTATGAAATCACGGCGGGGAATCCGCGGCGCATCAATCGCCTGAGCGACATGGCGCTGCTCGTCGGTTTCGCCGAGCAACTCGGTCAGATCACCGTCGGCCAGATCGATGCGGTGTCGTCTGAACTCATGCCAACTGCGGCATGATGGGGCTAAGTCTGCAGGAAGCCGGTTGTCCAGGTGCTCAGAATGCCGCTCAGGATGACGGGCAGCCACGCGGCAAGATCGGGGCTCAGTTGTCCGAGCGAACAAAGTTTGAAGCATCCCTGTGCCACGAGATACAGCATCCCCAGCACGGTCGCACAGACAACCATGTTGGTGATCAGGCTGTGTGATTCCTTCCGGATCACCAGCGGTAATGCGATCGCGATGTTCAGCAGACACAACAACGGCCGTGTGATCCGCGCGTGCAGCGCGAGACTTTGACTGCGGACGGGCAGCGGGCCGGTGGCGGGATTCTGAATCCGCTGAATTAACTGCATTGATGACAGCAGTTTCATATTTCGGCCGCGATTGTAGAGCTGATCAAAGCTCACTTCCGAAACGATAAACACGTCCTTGCCGTTGCTGCACGGAATGACGCGTTGACGTCCCTCGTCGGTCAGCAGGTCCGTGTCCAGGACGCCGACGAGATTCTGCAGCAGCCAGCCGGAACGATGTTTCTCCGTCTCACTGATGAACGTCGCCTTCTCCGCCTTCAGCACACAGATCTGACTCGCCATTTCAGGTTCCGGCACCACAAAATTTGCACCGACCAGGGTCTGGCTGTGAACCAGCACCTGGTCTCCGTCAATGTGCATCAGGTAGTTCGAGTAATCGTAGACCGGTTCCACATTTTGAACCTGAGCCGTCTTGCTGCCGCGGGGAGTCTGTAACTGGATGGCCAGGTTGGGGATCACAAATTCCTGATTGGCAATCAGGGCACCGTTGAGAATCGCGGCCGCGATGAGCAGTGGTCTGATGAGTCGGAAGGCCGGAATACCTGCGGCCAGAATCGGATAGACTTCCGAATGCTTCTGCAGCAGTCCCAGCACCACGATCACTGAAATGACGATCAGCATCGGACCGGCCATCTCGAAGAACTCACAGACGCGGTAGGCGTAATATTCCAGGATCCGCAGGAACAGTTCGACGTTCGATGCTGAGTTTTCCTGAAAGTCATCGATGTTCGTGAACAGATCAATGACGATGTACAGGCCGTACGCAGAGACAAAAAAAACTGCAAAAGTATGCAGCAGCCGTCCCAGCAAATACCTGTCGAAAGTAGTAAACATCCTTGTCCAGCCGTCGTTCGCTGCGATCCGCCGCCAACGCCCGTCCTAAAACTGAGTTCGCTGTTTGGTTTGCGGACGCATTACAGTCGAGCAGCGGATTTCAGGTCAAGATCGGGTTGAGGTCTGACATTGTCACTGCCGTGCGGCGTGCGAGCATCATCGCCGCTCGGCACTACGTGGTCAGAATTCCCGCCAAGTAGTGTCCGGGGACATTGCGGTGCAACCGAAGGGACATGCGTGACAAAAGTCAAAGTAGACGTCACTCTCTGAGTGACGCAACCCGCAAACGCTCGCGTTTGCAGGCTCGGCTTCATCACTCAGAGAGTGATGGCTACTTTTGTCACACGTGTCCGAAGCCCGCAATTCTGGTCTTTCCTCAGATTCGGCAAACGGCTACTGTCCGCCCTCTTCGGCAAAAACTGCCGCCGTGGATTTGACTGCGGCAGTCTTCGCCAAAGCGGTACAACATGTGCAGAAATTGAGTTTGTTCGGAGCAAAGACGTAAACACCTGAAGTTTCGACTTTGTCCCGGAAATAAGTTGCCAGCAGTTCTTGTAACTCTGACAACACGCTCGGACCGCCTGAAATGGAATTCAGCGACCGGGCAACGTGATCGGAATTTCATGCAGGTCTGCACGAAAGATTCGATCAGGGCTCACATTCACTCCTGGCAGGGAAGCCACCTATGAAGCTGATCATGTTGCTGATGATGGCCTTTGATGGTGCATCAAATTCAGCCCCCGACGTGCAGTTACTGGATTTTTCAGCGGGCTATTGCGGTCCCTGTCAGCAGATGGTTCCCATTCTGCAGCGGATGGAAACAGCGGGCTTTCCTATCCGGCAGATTGATATCGCCGAAGACCCGGAACTCACG
>JAYTAK010000260.1:0-1935 GCA_043737515.1 Candidatus Kuenenia sp.
GATTGATGGGTGGCCGGGGTTGGAGGGCACCAGCCCGAAACCCCGGGGCTTCCTTCGCTCCGCTCAGTCCAGCCCCGGCCACCCGATCCATCAAAGCACGACTGACAGAGCACTAGCGCCTTGCCGCTCACAAAACCTCAAATCTGACCGCGCGGAGTATAAACGCTGACTTCCAAACGCCAAACGGCACGCAGGGGAACTGCGTGCCGTTCAGGTGTTGGGGATGCCTGGCTTTGCAGCCGGTCAGGAGCGTCCAATGTTCCCGACTATCGTGCTTCCGGTGGAAGCGGTACTGGTTCTTCGTTGGTGCTGGTCGTCGGTGTTGCAGGCGGAGTTGCGTCGCTTGTGGCGACTTCGGCTTCAGGCTGAGAATCCGACTGTGAGAACCGGGTGACTCGGCGATCAAGAATCACTCGCGCCGCTTCCCGCATCTCGTCATCCGATAAGCGTCGCAGGTTGCCGATCTGAGTCAGGGGTTCCACAACCTGAGCCACTCGGCTGAGCGTTGATTCCATCATCGCGATCTCCATCATCGTGCGGCGAACGCCGTCGAGTGATTTGACATGCGCGGCCAGTTCCGTGCGGAAGTCATCCATAATCTCAAGGTTCTGGATGGCTTCAGAAACGTGCTGCGACTGGGTGCTGAGCGATGTCCCCAGTGCCACCAAAGAATCCAGATTCTTGCGGGACGCTTCCAGCTTCAGATTGTCGCTGCCCAGCGTATCGTTCATCGCAACCAGCACACGGGCGTTGTCCTGCGCGACGGTCAGCTTTTCACCGGATGCAACCAACTGATCTTTCAGCGTATTCATGTCTGCCACAGTTGTTTTGGCAGTTTCCAGATCCGCAGCAGCAACCTTGATGGAATTTGCGAGTCCGACGAATTCGTCAAATCGCGCTGAGGCGACTTTCAGTTCTTCAGACTGAGCCACCATGCGTTGTGTCAGGTCGGCCAGATTGGTAATCCCTTCGCTGGCCTGTTCGTAGTTGTTGGATGCCGCGATGACGCGATTCTGCAGTGCCACAATGCCATCGACTGAGTTGTTGGCAACCTGGGCATTTTCGCTGCCCTGAATAATCGTCGCCAACAGCTCGTCCAGTTTCGTGACCTGTGTCGATGCTTGCTGCGTCTGCTGCTGGCTGGCGACCAGTCGATCCTGAACCGCCGACATGCAATCCAGTGCGGCCATGGCCACAGTGGCCGCTTCAGCTTCACGCTGAATGTTGCTGCGAAGATTCTGAATGTCGGCCAGGCTCTTCTCCACCTTCTGGACATGGCTGGCCTGTTCTTCAATGCTCGTGAGCAGATTGTTGGTCTTCCAGACGGAGTCCCGTCCGGCGACCAGTTTTTTCATGCTGCCTTCGGATTCCTCCAGCCGAGCCTGGATCCCATCGAGTCGTCCTTTCAAAGGACCGACCATCATGAGTTGCATTCCGAAGAATACAACCGCGAGAGACATCACCATGCAGATCCACATAAAACTGCGGAATCCGCCAAGTTCAGAGTTTGCATTACGTCGGATTGTCGTTGAACCGTTCAAGGAAGTTCACCACGAAGTGCGCGGCCGACACACGGTCCGGCCGGATTGTTGATGAATGAGCCCTCATCGACACTGGCGGTGCAAAATGCCCTGAGTGCCGAAACTTTGTTGCCTCTCTGACTTGTATCGCCGTCACGCTCATGTGCAGTTTGCCGGATTCACCTCAACCGGCAGTTTTTGCCGGGAACGCTCATCTACCGGCATCGAATGCGGCTTTCAAAACGATCGTGCCGGTTGTATCGCGAGCGATGAGTCTCAGCGATTCACGTAGGTTGGACATTCATGTCCGACGCTATGGCCAAGCAAATGGAGAGTCTGTAGGCCGGACCAAGCGTAGCGCCGTTCCGGCAATTGCCAGACATATGCCGGAACGGCGCTGCGCTTGGTCCGGCCT
>JAYTAK010000261.1:0-1932 GCA_043737515.1 Candidatus Kuenenia sp.
TTTTTGGATTGCGTGCGGAGCAATCCCGTGCCTGCACAAGGCACTGGGGCGCAATTCACTCTGTACCATCACGTAAATGATGGACAGCGACCTTATCCGGACATCCCTGCCGTTACGGTCAGACGCTGAATTGCCCCCCGGCGAATCAGCCTATTGTGCTTCCTGGCCTCCCCATGGTGAGCACACAGAAGTGTGATCACCGCCACAACAGGATTTCAATCGCCTGCCTAATGTTCGTCGTTTCGACAGGAACGACTTTAGGATCTTTGACAGACCTGCATTAACTGCCTGGAAGAATGTGCATCCGGCCTGCACCGGTTAAGCGTTGGAGACGCTGAGTTTTTAATTTTCAGCGTTCAGTTTTCAGGAATCACAGGAGGGACAAGGGACAAGGGCCAAGGGACAAGGGACAAGGGACAAGGGACAAGGGACCACTGCCAACTGCCAACTGCGTTTCATTGGTCATTCGGATTTGGACATTGGTCATTCCCTCACGCGGCTCTTCCTTTCTTTGCTGCAGCAACGAAATTTCCGTGTTCATCAACGTCTTCAAATCGCAGCGATAGTCGTCTGGAGATTCCGGATTCTTCCATCGTGACACCGTACAGGACGTCAGTCACAGCCATCGTGGGCTTGCGGTGCGTGATCATAATAAACTGCGTGTTCTGCTGAAATTCCCGCAGCACATTCACGAATCGGCCAATATTGCCGTCGTCCAGAGCCGCATCAACTTCGTCCAGAATGCAGAACGGACTCGTGCGACTCTTGAAAATCGACAGCAGCAATGCCACCGCCGTCAGGGTCTTTTCACCACCACTTAATAAGGAGATGCTGCGAAGCTCTTTCCCCGGCGGACGTGCAACAACGTCAATCGAGCATTCGAGCACATCGTCCGGATCTTCCAGAACCAGATCGGCCTCGCCGCCACCAAACAGTTTGCGGAATAATTCCCGGAAGAAGCCACGAATTGTTTCAAACGATTCCAGAAACATGCGGCGGCTTTCCACATTGATCCGTCGCACGATGTCGCTCAGAGCATTGCGTGCCGCCTCAAGGTCCGTCAACTGTGTATGCAGTCGCTGAAATCGCGTCTCCAGCTCGATCAGGTTATCCAGGCTTTCTGCACCGACGCTGCCAATTTTTCGAAGCTGCCGCCTGAGTCGTTCTATACGCCGATCAATCTCGCCGCGCATCTCTGCGTACTGAGTCGGATCGGCGATGATGCTCTGATGCGATTCAAGAAACAGTGGCGTATCCGCAGGCGCAGTGAGCGACGCGATTTTCTGCGGCGGATCGGTCTCGGCGTCATTCTCGTTTTCACCGCCTGCTGCACCGGCCTCTCGCTGCAGCCAGATGGCGACAGCCGAACGACCGGACGCAACTGCTTCACGGACTTCGATCTGAAATTCTTCACGGATACGTTCGGCGGTCGTGGTCAGTTGATGATCGATGCTGCGCACCAGAAGTTCGGTCTCATGGTGCCGTGATTCATGCTGGCGGCAGATGTCGCGAATCTGAGTCTCCGCTGACGACGCGGCGTTTCGATTCACGCGCTGCCGGTTACGAGCGGTGGTTCGGCTGTGAATATCCGTCGCAAGTCGTTCATCGGTCACGCTGAGTTCGGAAACCTCGGCCGAAGCGTTCAGTCTCGCAATAAGCAGATCTCGCTGACGCTCCGCCGCAGCGGTTAAGCGGCGATCGGCTTCCTGCTGTTGCAATTGACGCTGCTCAAGATCTTCTCGGACACGTTCAGCAGCTTCCTGAAGTCCCAGTAGCCGTTCTTCCGAACGTGTCAGTTCCAGGCTTGCCGTCGTACGATCCCGCTCGAGGGCTTCAAGCTCGTGCTGTCGATTGCTTTGTTCGCTGGTGAGTTCAGCAATATGATCCTGCCGCTGCAGCAGCCGGGCCTCGCCGGAGTGATGCTGCTGTTCA
>JAYTAK010000262.1:0-1931 GCA_043737515.1 Candidatus Kuenenia sp.
TGCCTCATGCGGACCTGACGGTTGCGAAGGCGATGCTCGCGGGCAGTGCCGGGCACGAGGCTCTGTGGACTGCACTTGAACAGCCCGGAACCCTGACGCTCAAATCAAAGTTAAACCTGCATCACATCCTGCGTCCAGCGATTCAGCCTGGAGCCAGCATTGACTACGAATGGCCCGCCGAAGAAGCGATCGTCACGTTCGGCAGCGACCACGGAATCGTTGTTCAGGCCAGCCGCGCCACAGATGCGAATCAGCCTGTGACCGAGATTGCCGTTGTCTGTGATCAGTCCAATGTGGAATGGCAGTTGGCGACATTCAGGACTTCTGCCGATGTCACTGATCCGGTCGATGTGGTCGTCGAGATGCGAACGGGAGACGGCACGATTCCTCGACTGACGGCCTCTGTTCAGACCAACGAGGATTCCTCTCTGCGGCCATTGCAACTGCATCGATTCCTTCTGCCGTGGGTGGACGTGAACACGCAGCGTGATTCGACAACGCTGGTTGCACCACTGAAGATCGCGGAACTGGAAGGCGGCAGTTGGGCGCGCGGCCGCAAGGTGTTCCGCAGCGAAGCGGCGAGTTGCTTCAAGTGTCATTCCGTGGGCGGCGGCGGAGCACGAATTGGACCGGATCTCATGAATCTCGTGCATCGCGATTACGCATCGGTGATGCGCGATGTCGCGAACCCGAGTTTCGGAATCAATCCCGACTACATCGGCCATGTGATCGGTCTCAACGACGGTCGGATACTCACCGGCGTGCTGCAAACAGACGGAGATCAGCTCCTGCTGGGCGATGAAAAAGGCACCGTCACGAAGCTGGCGAAAACAGACATCGAATCTATGACGGCGTCGAAGGTATCCGTGATGCCGACTGGGATTGCCCAAAAGCTGACCGTTGATCAGATGAAAGATCTGATCACGTACCTGATGACGCCGCCGCCACACATGCCGCTCGAATCGCCGCTCACTGCACCGCCGCTGCGAACACAGGCGGCGGTCGCCGCTGCACTGGCCGGATCGCCTGAAGTTCCTGAGCCGACTCGTCCATTGAGCATCGTACTCGTCGATGGGCCAAAGGATCACGGGCCTGGCGAGCACGATTATCCGGCGTGGAAATCCGCCTGGGAAGAACTCCTTTCAGCCGCTGACAATGTGACAGTGTCCACAGCGACAGAATTTCCGAGCGATGAGCAGTTGGCATCCGCCGACGTGCTGTTGTTCTTCCAGAAAGGCAGTTTCGAACCCGATCGGCCGACAAAGATGGACGCATTCCTCGCCGGCGGCGGCGGAGCGGTTTATATCCACTGGGCTGTCAATGGGAACGATCAGGTGGAAGAGTTTTCAAAGCGGATCGGCTACGCATCGTGGGGCGGTCGCATTGCGTTTCGCCATGGCCCGCTGACTCTCGACATTCACAACACAGATCATCCGATCGTTCGCAACTTCGATCAGTTGCAACTCTACGATGAAAGTTACTGGAAGCTCACCGGGCAACCGCAGGATGTCACGCTGCTGGCGACGAGCACCGAAGACGGCATGCCGACGCCGCAAATGTGGACGACGGAACGTGGCCACGGTCGAGTTTTCGTCAGCATTCCCGGCCACTACAGTTGGACTTTCGATGATCCTCTGTTTCGCACATTGTTGCTGCGAGGAATTGCCTGGACCGCAAAGGAACCGATCGATCGATTCAATGATCTGGTCACACCCGGAGCCAGAATGACGAAGTAGAACGGTGTGGCAAAAAGTAGACATCACTCTCTGAGTGATGAATTACAGCCAGAAAACGCAAGCATTATCAGGCTGCGTCACTCGGCGAGTGTCTACGATACTCCACGCGGTCATGAGTGAGAGAATTGGCGAGCGGCATGCGTCAGCTTGCCGGTACAAAAAAGCGATGTACCGGAGGGCTCACGCCACTCCGCT
>JAYTAK010000263.1:0-1931 GCA_043737515.1 Candidatus Kuenenia sp.
TGGCGCACCAATAAGTGTCGCCTCGTGGTGGATGCTGCCAGCATCCGAACTGACGCTGGCAGCGTCGGCCACGACAGTTATTTCTGTGCCGGTACTTACATCATCGGTTCGTGCTGCGGTCGCGCAGAGCGAGTCCATTGACAGCTCCAGGATCGATCAGGTCGGCAAACAGGTCATGGACAGCAATGAATTTCGTTCCGTGCGACGCACGGTGCTCGAAAAACTGCCTGCGACCGATGTGGATAAAGGATTCCTGGGGGGAGTGCTGGAATGGGTGGGTGAAAAGATCGGGGACGTTTTTGGTGCGATCTTCAATTTCTTCCGCTGGCTGTTCAGCGGCTTCGGAGGTTCCGGAACTCCGAGAGCACCCGCACAGCCAAGTCCAGCATCGGGAAGCTGGGACTGGAATTTCGGTCTGAGCGGATTGGGAAATGCGTTTGTCATGCTGGTGATCCTGGTCATTGTGCTGATGCTGATTGTTATCGCCGCGATGATTGTGAAATCGATTGATGCGAAGAAGCGGAATCGAAATGGTCTGTTATCGGATTCAGAAGACATGCTGTCGGACGTCACCGCGCCGCCGGGTGAACTGGCAGTTTCAACTTACGAATCTCGTGCGATCCAGTTTGCATCGGCAGGAAACTACCGTGCGGGGATTCGTGAATTGCTGCTGGGCAGTATGAGCTGGATTGAACGCGCCGGGCTGATCCGATATCGCAAAGGACTCACGAACCGCGACTACGTGCGTTCTGTCTGGCGACGCACCGATAAACGTGAAGGATATTTAACGACCGCGTTTCAGTTTGAGCTGGTGTACTTCGGACGACGCAGTCCGACAGCGGATATGTTTGAATTGTGTCTGACAAGTTTTCAGGGAGCCTTCCGTGAAGAAGAAGCGCCGACTGCTGCAGTCTGACACCTTCTGGGGTCTGACGGCGGCGTTGCTTGTGATCCTGCAGTTTTGGTGGCTGCCAGGTGAAGACGGATCTGCATCAGATTCCTACAGCACGACTGTGAATGGTAAACTGGGACTTTATCGAACGCTCAGCCAGCTCTTTCCTCACGTCGAGCGAGATGCGCTGCTGGTGGTGCCCAAAGATCGTGCGTGCCTTGTTCTGACTTCGCCGGATCGATATCCGAACGATCAGGAACAGAGTCAGCTCTACAATTTTGTTTACAACGGCGGCACGTTGGTGTTCGCACCGAATGGGGACGATCCAGAGTGCGAAATGAGATCGCTGGGAATTCATACGACGATCCGGGTGTTGTCTGATGCCACGACGGCAACGCAAGTAATGCCTCTCAGTGTTCCTGTCGCTCCCGCTGGTCCGGTGGGGTTGCCCGCAGAAGCGGAAGACCCGACGGCACCGACAAAATCCGCGTCGGAACTGGAAATGGATGCGATTCCACCGAATGCAGCTCAGACTTCAAGTCAATCCACACCGCCAGTGGCCACCGATGAAAATGACGAAAATCAGATCAGTTCGCGCGAGGAACTGCTCAGGAAGAAAACACCAGGCCTGACGCCTCCACCGGGACTCGATGCGTCACCAGAAGAAATTGACGACTACTTAACGCCTGGCGAAACCGTCACTGTGTCGAGCGATCTGGTCGATGATTCGGTGGAATGGTTTTCCACAGCGGACCTGCAAGTGCCGTCCTATCTGGCAACCGAGACGCTGGTGACTTCGGCGTCCGACCGTGTTGAAGTGGCGACGTGGCCGATGGGCAGTGGGCGAGTCGTTGCCTGTTCCAGCCCGGATATTTTTTCGAATCGGAGCATGTTGTATCCTGACTCTCTACGCCTTGCCGTCCGTCTGGTCGAACGCGGTTATCTCCACGTTCGCGAGAATTCGAGTCAGGCGACGCCCATCGTTCTGAGCGAGTATTTCAACGCCAGCGATTCGTATGCTCAAACGGGCGTCCTGTTT
>JAYTAK010000264.1:0-1931 GCA_043737515.1 Candidatus Kuenenia sp.
CGCCCCTGGATGAATACAGCAGTGCTTTCATCAATCCCGACACCCAGACATTCCACATGCATGCCGACAGCGATCTGCAATCGAGCAAGTCGGTTTCGATTGGTGAAGTGCTGATCCACAATCGCTCCCTGCAACAGATCCCATCCTGCGGACATCTCCGGCTGATCTTTCCCGGACGCAATCATGATCTTTGACATGATGGCCGCGCCGGCAGAAGTTCCTCCAACCGTACCGCCTCGCTGCAGCAGTCTCTGCAACGCTTCCTCAACTCCGGACTCCGCGAATGTCGCTGCCAGCCTTGACTGCTGCCCACCGCAAATCCAGACAGCCGACGCTGCGTCAATCGCCGCGACTGTCATTTTGCCGCGTTCATTTTCTGCGAGCGACGGATCGATCACAACGATGTTTGAAATCCCGGACTCGGCAAGCCACTTCTTCGATGACTCCGCTGCTTCCTTTGGATCGGATGCAGCGTCAGCGATCACCACCAGGGATCCGTCGCCGGGCAGGGACTCCTTGAATGCACTCCGAACGTCGTCCGGGACGCTGCCGCCCCCGACGATGATCAGTGTCCCGGGCCAGCCATCGGCTGTCGGCACCGAATTTTCGCCACCAACCGCTATTCCAGCGCCGCTGAAAATCAAGACAATTGTTCGAAGGAGCACGGATGCTGTCACGGGAAGAATCCTGAAATAAGGACGGCGTTTGATCGTAGCACCTGAGCAGAATACACTTCTCCGCATGAATACGACACCCCTCAACCAGTGGCATCACGCACATCATGGCCGAATGGTCGATTTTGCAGGCTGGGAAATGCCCGTCCAGTACTCGTCGATCGTCGATGAACATACAGCCGTGCGAACCGCCGTCGGACTGTTTGATATTTCTCACATGGGGCGACTGCAGTTTCGTGGCGATTCCAGTCAGGCGTTCCTGAACGGAGTATTGACCAACGATACGGCCAAACTCAAAGTCGGCGATGTTCGGTACTCCCTGATCTGCGGCAAAGACGGAGGCATCCTCGACGATATCCTGGTCTATCGCCTTCCTGACCGATGGGAACTCGTCGTCAATGCATCCAACCGCGAAAAGATTGTCGGTTGGCTGAAGCATTGTGCAGGCTTCGCCGCAGTTGATTTCAAAGACTGCACACTGACCACCGGCATGATTGCCGTGCAGGGACCACATGCACTGAAATTGCTGAATGAAGCCGCCAAACTCGATCTGGCATCAATGAAGTACTATTCAGCGACGGAAATGCCGTTCTTTGGAACAAGCGGAGTTGTTTCGCGCACAGGCTACACGGGTGAAGATGGCTTTGAACTCGTCATGCCATCCGCCGATGCCGAACGAATCTGGCTGACTCTTCTCGAACACGGCGCGAAATACGGCATCGTACCGGCAGGTCTTGGTTGTAGCGATACGTTGCGGATGGAATCGGCGATGCCGTTGTACGGGCATGAACTGAATGAGACCATCGATCCGCTCACGGCGGGTCTCGAATTCGCAGTAAAGTACAACAAGCCCGAGTATCCCGGCAAGGCGGCTCTGGAATCGATCAAAAGTCACGGCCTGACGATGGCTCGCGTCGGGCTGTTGCTCGAAGGTCGCCGCATTGCTCGTGAGGAATCGCCCGTTCAGATCAACGGGCAGGATGTCGGCAAAGTGACGTCCGGCACGTTTTCGCCGACGCTGCAGAAAGTCATTGCGATGGCCTACGTCCCAGTCGCTTCGTCTTCGTTGGGCACGGTCGTTCAGGTCAACCTTCGCGGCACGCTCGTCCCCGCCACAATCGTCGCCCTGCCCTTCTACAAACGCATGGCGTGAATGTAGGATGGACATTCATGTCCGTCCGCCGGGTTTCATGGTTCATTCCCGCCCGAATCACATCTGAATTCAATGTTCCGATGATTCCTGTGGTTCGCTAAAAT
>JAYTAK010000265.1:0-1930 GCA_043737515.1 Candidatus Kuenenia sp.
CCGTGGTAATGCTCGCCGCCGACTTCCTCGAAGTATTTCAGAATCCCGCCGTCCAGTTGATAGACGTTGCGGAAGCCCGCCATCTCCATAAACGGACCGGCCTTCTCACAACGGATTCCGCCCGTGCAGAACATGACGACTGGTTCGTCCTTGAGTTCTTCCGGCAGGCGTTTGATGGCTTCCGGGAACTCACGAAAATGGTCCAGGCCCAGTTTGATCGCATGATCAAACGTGCCAAGGTCGTATTCGTAGTCGTTGCGTGTGTCGAGCAGATGAACTTTGCGGCCTTCGTCCAGCCACCGCCGAAGTTCAACGGCCGACAGCTTCGGAGACGTGCGAACCATCGGAGCAACGCCTTCGATACCGAACGCAATGATCTCCTGCTTGATTTTCACCAGCATCCGGTTGAACGGCTGATACTCGTTGACGCTTTCCTTTGGCTGAAGATCACAGAACGCCGAATCTTCACGCAGGAATTCGACGAAGTCGCGAATCGACTGCTGCGGCCCCGCGACGAACAGGTTGATGCCTTCCGGGCTGAGCAGCACCGTGCCCTTCAGATTCAATTCCACCGCACGACGACGAATGGCGGTCTTGCGTTCCGGCAACCGATCCAGTTCGACAAACTTGTAGCAGGAGATGTTGACGATTGCTTGTGACGGTGATTCATGCATGGCGGGAATTGAAGTAGGCATGGTGACGAAACCGAGAACGTTGGTCTGACAGCAGGAAAGAGGATAAAAAGCCTGCGGAATTGTAACGTCCGATTCACCCCGCAGACAGACTTTCAACGCCGTTCCGCAGAATGAGTATTCCTCCGCTTTCAACGAGAGTCTACTTCGCACGGGAAGGAATGAGGCAGCGACCGGCGAGCGGGGGACGTGAGTCCCCTGATTACTGCGGCAACCAAGCGGTCAATCAGGGGATTGACATCCCCCGCTCGCCGAAGGAATTGATCAATTCCAGCCACGTGCAGTGTATTTCCATTCAGCGACTGACGAAAACTGAAGTGCCACGTTCCATTCGCACGGGCTTCGACATGAATGCGAGTCGCGGAGCGACATCGCCTACGTAGCTCAGTCGCTCCGCCGACTGAGATTCCTGATGCACAACGCGATCAACACATCATCGCCGACTTGAGGCCACCGCCCGCCGCCCACTATGATTCCTCATCACTCGACGCTCCCTGATGACAAGTCGCAACTTCTTTCCTGCAAACACCAGACAACATTCCATGAGAGTCCTCATCAGTGAAGCTCAGATCCGTGATCGTGTCCGGGAACTTGGCACACAGTTCAGCCGCGAATATGCCGGACGCCCCTTGACGATCCTGGGTGTCCTGACCGGCAGCATAGTGTTACTGGCGGATCTGATCCGAGCCACCAACGTCCCGCTGCGCGTTGCCTTGATTTCGGCGTCCAGTTACGGAGGCACACGCACGTCACCCGGAGCCCTGTCGGTGAACAGCAGTCTCGTCCCCGATCTGAAAGGACGCGATGTCGTCATTCTGGATGACATTTTCGACACCGGCAACACGATGGTCGGGATGTACGAGGCGGTAAAAGGGTTTGAGCCAGCCTCCGTCAAGTCTGCCGTGTTACTCTGGAAGAGCGATCGCACGACCGTTGATCTGATTCCTGATTTCTATGGTTTCAAGATCCCCGATGAGTTCGTCGTCGGCTACGGCCTGGACTACAACGACGAATTTCGGCATCTGCCGTACATTGGCATTCCGGATCACGATGATCTCACGGCTGCGGGTGGATGAGTAGAAACATGTCTGAAAGGGTCTGTACGTCATCCAATTCTTCGAAGGCATGTCCTTCCAACGCCCGGCGGGGTGGCACAGGTATCGGATGAGTTGTGTGCCACTGGCTCTGCCAGTGTTTTGGGTTTCTGCCCTGTCATCCGATAGCAGACATGTGAGAGC
>JAYTAK010000266.1:0-4527 GCA_043737515.1 Candidatus Kuenenia sp.
GTCCGGCCTACGCAATTCAAGCACTGAAATTCAATCCCCTAATCCTTCGGCAGTTCTTTGGAACCGACGATGGTGAGGTTCAAGCCGATCTGCACGCTGACGGATTTGTCGCCCACTTTGACGTTCGCCTTTCCGTTCAGATACCATCCCAGCGACCCTGTCGAGAACTCTTTGACTTCGGCGGTCATGGGAATGCCGTTGATTGTAATCTCAACCTGTTTGGCATCGTTCAGGAATTCGGCGCGAGTCACGGGACAAGTGGATTTGGCCATGGAGGTCGTCCTTTGAGGTTGGGCGGATTAGTCGTCTGTTGTTTAAAAGTGTGATAAGCTTCCAGCTTGTCATGTTTGCCAAAAAGCCTTGAATGTCATTCAGCAATGGCAAACTGGAAGCTTACCCCACGTTCTCACAAACTCTGCCACTGGTTTGCACCAGAGTTCTCACGAACTCTGCTACTGGTTGCAAATTGATCGACGATTCAAGGATCATAACAGCCCTGTCTTCCGTATTCCATCGCGACTGCTGTTCTTGGGCACGGCTGACATTACTTCGGTTGCGATGGCTCGATCGTTGACGGCATCGATTTTATCCATTCGCGAATCAAATCAACAGCCGGTGCATCCATCTGATTCGTGCTGATCGGCGGCATCTGGCCATGTCCGCGGCGCTGCATTCGATTGAGCAACAGCGAGCGTTCAGGAACGCCGGGAGCGATGAGTTTTGCGTCGGCAATCCCGAATGTGGTATGCACAGGACGGGCATTGAGCAATCGCGTCTGATCCGGCTTGGCTTCAATCTCAGTTGAAAACTGGGCATTGCCACCGCCGGCTTCCACATGACAATTCGAACAGTTGGCATCCAGATACGAAGTCGCGCGAGTGTGCAAATCGACGGCAGGGTCAAATGGATCGCTGAGGCGAGTCAGTTCATTCGCGGGCTTTGACAATGGCTCCTTAAACAGACCCAGTTCGGCCAGCCTCTCGAGCTGATTCATTTTTGTGTCGCCGTAGTCATGCGAACGGTTCATCTGTTTTTCCGTCAGTCCCAGCACATAATTGACGGCTCGGGAGTGACACACCATACATTCGGCGCGACTGGGATAGTGCCAGGTTTGTGTGCGTTTTCCATCCGGCGCGGCGGGATCCATGATCTCAAACGAGACGTCCGCACCGGCTGCGTCCAGAAGGTCCGCATCGGTCTGCTGGTCATTCCAGCGGTACGAATATCCGACCCACTCCTTCTGCTGTCGCACCATCAAACGGGTTTCAATCCAGCGGCGAGTCTCCTCATGCCCGGATTCGCGTTCGAGGGCAAAGCTCTTGACGAGGACTGACCCATCGGGAAAATTCCAGCCTCGGTTCGACGTGTACCCAATCTGCTCGTCACCCGGTACGGCCAGCCAGCGCTGCTTCAAAGCTCCGTCCGACCACAACTGCACGTTGACGGAATACGGAATCACGGACGGCAGCAGCTTGTGATTCGGCACAGACTCAAACAATCCGGTCTCGCTGAGTTTCCGGGGAAACACGCTCGGCTGCACGGGCGGACTGGGCTCGATCCGATAGAACCCACCGCCATGATCGAGCACCAGCAGCTCTCCAGAATTATTTGTGGCAAAGCCTGTGATCTGAAGCGTCGTGTCCGCCAGCTCACGATGAAATGTCACTTGAGTTCCATCGTGCCGCACACCCCAGATCTTGCCGGTCGAGTAGTCGCCGTAGATGTAGCAGCCATCCAGTTCGGGCAACTGCGTCCCGCGATACACGATACCGCCCGTCAGACTTCTTGATTCTGAATGATGATGTTCTGCGACGGGCGACGTGATCGGTTGAGGTCCCGTGGGTCGCTCCAGATAAAACGGATGGCTGCCTTCCTGGACACTCCATCCGTAGTTTTCTCCTTTCCGAATCAGATACACCTGTTCCCACAGGTCCTGCCCGTTCTGCCCCACCCAGAGCTGATTCGACTGATGGTCAAAATCCACGCGCCACGGATTGCGGAAACCATAAGCCCAGATTTCCGGACGCGCTCCTGCAGTGTTGATGAAAGGATTATCCGGCGGCACGCTGTAGGACTTGCCATCCGCCGGATGATCCACATCCAGTCGCAGCATCACGGCCAGCAGATCGTTGAGTCCCTGCCCGGTTTCCAGCGTATCGCTGTCACTTGTGCCGTCGCCGGTCGGACAGTACAGGTATCCGTCCGGACCAAAGGCCAGGTCGCCGCCGTTGTGTCCGTTGGAGTCCCATTCAAGGATGACGAGTTCACTGTCTTCAAGCAGCTTGCCATCCGGGCCGCGTTCGATGGTGAACCGAGAGATGCGGTTTTGTTTGTTGGCTTCCGGCATCGGGCCGTTGCTGATGAGGTACAGATATCCGTTCTCTTCGTACTTTGGATGAAAGCAGAATCCGTAGATCAACCGGTCCATGTGCAGCAAAGGCTGGCTGGAATCGGCATCCTGGCGATCATGGAAGACTCGCAGTCCGCCTGGCTCTTTCCAGTCGCCTTTGTGATCGACGAACAGGAGGCGATCGGTTCCTGGTTCCTGTCGCAGATAAACGGGATTAAACAGAGGCAGTTTTTCATAGACCCGCGTCACTCGATACGGCAAGGGAGGGTCAGGCGAACCGATCAACCGCGATTCATTCCAGGGAATGCGGATGCGTTCTGACGCTGAGACATCGCCCGACGATGCGCCGGCGGTGATGACTGCGATCAGGCAAAGCAGGAATGGCTTCACTTTGATTCCTTCCATTTCATGAACTCGCTCAGCAACTCATCGCGCGAGCAGCGCGGGCGAAGGACGGTGCGCACACGGAAGCTGTATTCTTTCATGATCTCGGGGTTTTGCACAAGGAACTGAAAATCCCATGCGGGATTCGTCGTCTGCAGGGCCGAATTGCCACCGCCGCCGCTCGGTGAGTGCGTCAGGCGAATTCCCTCAGCGCGGTCGAACATCACCAGCCAGATCAGGTCGTCAAAGTTGCCGTAGAAGAATGGCAGATCGAAACGGAATCGCGAAAGGCTCTTGAACAGAGCTTCGCGGCCGTCGGGCGGAAACGTCATTTCAAACGTATCATCGCGATGCCGCACCGTGCTCTGATCGTTGTGCCACTGCGTGCAGAACTGCGTCCACAGATCTTTCTGTCCATCGAGCCCACCGCGAAAATACATGCTCTTGTCGGCAGGCGCGTTAATGTAGCTGGCCCAGAACAGCGACAGGTAGCCTCGCGGGAATACCGGTTGATGCGCTTTGCACCGGAAATGCATGTCGAGGTAATGCGGCGCGACGAGTTCAAACTTCGTCCAGCTTTCGACGTGAAATGTCGGAGTCGGCGGCTGGTGCAGTTCCGCCGCAGTGTCACTCAGTTGCGTGAAGCTCATCGGCGCATTGCGTGGCTCGAAGAAGATTTTCCCGTCTGCAAGCTGTTCGCCGGTAACGATGTGCTCCAGGTTCAAACCCGCAATGCCGGGTACGAACACACTGCGCGTCCCGGCCGAATGCTGCAGACTCCAGACGCCGTTGTAGCCGGCCCGATGTTCGCCGTCGGCTGAGTTGTCGCCAATCACGGCTGTGAGATCTCCGGCAGTGAGCGCGGCGTGCCCCGTGTTTTCGTCCGGTGATGCCGCTCGCGCGCCGGTGGCCGATCCGACCGTTGCACCGAGCACTGCCGCCGCCGAGGTACCGAGAAAATGACGACGCTGAATCCCAGAGAAGTGGTCGTCGGGAAGTTTGGATGTCATGGAGGGAATTCCGGTTCAGGGAACGCAGGGATCACTGGCTTCAAAACATTCAGCCTGGCTTGCTGAGATCGAGGAACACAATGATCGATGGATTGCCGACCGCAGCGTAATGGCCCGTAAAGTTGAGGGCACCGGTCCTGCTGTCCACACGGAAGACGGCAATGTTGTCAGCGCGCTGATTGCAGCAGTAGAGGAACTGACCGGTCGGGTCAAAGTTGAAGCTGCGCGGATAGTTTCCGCGTGTCCATTCTTCGCCGACGAATGTCAGTTCTCCGTTCGGGCCGACAGAAAAGATGCCGATGCTGTCGTGCAGTCGGTTGCCCGCGTAGACAAACTTTCCATCAGCAGACACCAGGATCTCAGAACAAAAATTACTGCCGGCAAATCCCGGAGGCAGCGTCGAGATCGTCTGCCGTGAAGTCAACCTGCCTGTTGTGGCATCGTAGTCAAACAAAACGAGAGTCGAACCTTCCTCCTGAATCGAGTAGAACCAACGCCCGTTGGGGTGAAAGTGAAAATGCCGGGGCCCGTCGCCAGGCGGCAGTGAGATTGTCGCCTGTTCGCCTGGAGACAACTTGCCCTTGTCTGCATCAAACTTCCAGACAAAGATTTGATCCAGGCCCAGATCCACATGCAGCACGAAGCGACCGGATTGATCGGCCTGAATCATGTGTGCGTGCGTTCGATCATGTCCGCTGAAGGCAAAGCTGCCTGGCGGAGCGTTGGTCGCCTTCGCGGGACCAAGCTGGCCGGCATCGTGCTTGACGTCTGTGGCTTCGCCGA
>JAYTAK010000267.1:0-4527 GCA_043737515.1 Candidatus Kuenenia sp.
TGTTCGGCTCCGTAGGACTGCTCGTCGATGGCCAGCGCGCGGCGCATCAGCGGCTCGGCCTCCGCCAGACGGTTCGTGGCCTGGAGCAACTGCGCCAGGTTGTTGACGTTGACGGCGACGTCGGGGTGCTCGGGTCCGTAGGACTGCTCGAAGATGGCCAGTGCGCGGCGCATCAGCGGCTCGGCCTCCGCCAGACGGTTCGTGTCCTGGAGCAACAGCGCCAGGTTGCTGAGTTGGATGGCAACGTGCGGGTGCTCGGTTCCTTTGGATTGCTCGTCGATGGCCAGCCCGCGGCGCATCAGCGGCTCGGCCTCCGCCAGACGGTTCGTCGCCTGGAGCAATGCCGCCAGGTTGTTGAGGGCAATGGCTTCGTCTGCGGGATTGGCGGCCAAGGCCAGCGCCGCCCGCTTGTGCACTTCGGCGTCGCGATAGCGGGCGAGTAGTTGCAACAACATTCCGAGATAGTTCCGGGCTTGAAACCAGTCGGGTGCGATTTCAGCCGCCTGTTCGCGAAGCTGGAGAGCGGGCTGCCACTGGAGTTTGGTTTCCAGTAGTTCGGCTTCGAGGACCAGCGCTTGCAGAGTCTTGTTCCGTTGCTCTTTCTCCGCATCGGCGCGGGCTTGGGCGGTCTTAGCCTGCTCCGCGTGACGCCGAGCCAGTTCCAGTGTCGATGGCCGGCTGCTCTCCAAATAGGCCAGGGCTTCATCGGTCCCTTCCTTCTGCAAGATTTCCGTGGCCCGTTGAAAGACCGGGCTGGCTCCCTCCTTCAGTCCCTCCTGAATCAACTTGATCAGGTCATCGACTCGGCCCAATGCGAGGTCACGTTCTTTCTCGATCTTCGCGACCATCCGCCCGCGACCGTTCTCATCCGGGAGCGCTTTGATCTTCTCCTCCGCAGTCGCCTCGATCTGCTTGCGAATCGTCTCGGCCAAGGCCGCCGGGTCCGTCAACTGCCAAACTGTTTCCTGCTGCGCTTCCTCGATCTTGCCGGGTAACTCGCCGACCTTCTGCTCGACTTGCTTCACATCCTTGCCCACAGCAGCGACTTGCACACCAGCTTGGTCCACTTTCGTTCCGAGTTGGCTCACTCCGTAGATGACGCTGACCAGAACCACGACGATCGCAGCAGCCACGACTCCGGTCACCAGCCGGTGGCGAAACTGCTGCTGGCGGAGTTCGGTGCGGACGATGTCCAGCGGGACTTTCAGATTCTCGATCTGCCGTTGCAACTCGTCCAAGTTCCGAACCGTGTGCCAGAGGTGCTGGTCGCCGAGGACCGCCTGCCGGTGCGCGAGCTGAACGGCGATCTTGTCCGCAGGTTCGGGAACGGCGGGTGGGTCGAAGGGAAAGGCGTCATCGCAGAAGAGCAAGTACAGTTTTTGCTTTTGCTTCTGTTCCTTGGCGAGGTCGTATTCGATCTGCGTCCAAGATCGCCGCGGCTGGCCGGCGGGGAGCGTTTGCGGGGCAGGCTCGCCGCCGAAGTCACGACCGACCAGATGGATGACCGCCTGGCAGGACTCGATCTTTCGCGCGAGCAGCTCACGGATCGGGCCGTACTCCGTGCCGAAAACTGATTCCTCAATCGGCAGACACTCGATCCGCGTCAAGGCGTCGTTGACCACCTTCCGCGCCGAACGCAGATCGGAACTGGACGCAGAAACAAACACGCGCGGTGTGAGGGGCTGAGTCATGATCGTTTCGCCTTAAACTCTGTGCTCGCAGTCGTGGATCTTGATTCGCAGCACTTGTCGCAGATCGCCGGACTCCGTTCGGAAGTCTTCCTGCATGTCCGTGTCATAACCGAGTCCCTTCAACACTCTCTCCACAAGCTTCCGAGCCGAACCAAATTCGGAAGTGACGGCAGAAATGAAAATGCGTGGCATTGAGAACTCCTGACATAACCTACGGCGGTGACAAACAGAAAATATACTGAACGCGGTTGGATTTGATGGAATCCCTAGGCGAGCGGGGGATGTCAATCCCCTGATTGACCGCGTGGATACCTCAAAAATCAGGGGACTCACGTCCCCCGCTCGCCGCCTCTGTCCTTCCCGCGCTTAGAATACCAAAAAGGAAATCCGGACATTGACCTCTACGCCACGCCGAGAAACGATCGGCGGGCGTACCAGTTGACGGTTTCTCCAAGGAGGCGGGATTCTGTTTCCAGAAGGAGGCGGTTGTACTCTCGTGAGGAGCTGGCGTGGTCGAGCAGTGTTTGTTGATGCTTCAGGAACTGATGCATCTCACGCGAAGTGTGGTGTCGTGCTTCCTGATCGAATGCGGCGGCAAGTGAGAGGGCGGCAACGGCAAGGACCGGGAGCACAACCGCAAGTGAACCCAGAACCGCAGCCAGAGATTCCTCGGTTGACTCTGCGATCGGGAGGCAATGGCACATGGTCAGGATCTTGGTCAATGTCGCCGCGAAGGCTGCGACGCTGGCGATGATGAACGTACGCCGGGCGATCATTAGCCAGAATCCCGCGCGACGCTCGACACCTTCGTGATGCGGGATTTGTGCTTTCCTGACAGGATCGGTCAGTCGAGCGACGACATATTCATTCCTCTGGTTTTCAAACGCCGCCATCGCGTTGGGACGAGAATTATGCAAATGCAGAACGCTCACCGTGCGCAGCAACGGGCGAACGCTCTCAGGAAAAGGCAGCGCAAAAAGGTAGTCCAGGTATGTGTGAAAACGGCCAATCGATATCACGGAACGGGCCACTTCGGCGACGAGCCTCGACAAAGCCCATTTCTCCACGGCATGTGTGCGGTGAATGTATTGATGCATTCCAAAGCCAACAGCCAGGAACAGCAGCTCAACAGCCAACAACCAGGGAATCCAACGCGTGTGCTGTGTGAGTGCGACAACAGCGATCGCGGTCGCAACCAAATGAGCACCGATCACTATCATGGCGGCCCATGTGAAGTACTTCCGCTGTTTGTTCGCACTGTCGCTCGCCAACTGCTTGAGGGCACCGTAGTACGCTGACACGTTGGACGGGATCGTGCCATTTCCTGGTTCGACGGCTCCGGCGTTGATCGTTGACGGGAGTTCTGGCAGTCGAAAGTGCTCCTTTCCGTGCCAGTGCGGCGACAGCAGTGGCTTTCCGTCAATCACAGTCTGGCGAAGCTCAAGCACGGGCCGTTTTCGCTTCTTTGCCAGTTCGATCAGCTCATGGGTGCCGCCTGGTTTCCCGGAAGGTTCGGCAGCAACAAGGCAGATGACGAGATCACTGACTCGCACTATTTCGAGATTCACATCGTGAAATCGATAACCTCGATCGGCGGAATCGCTGACAACGCGTTCCTGAATGATGTGCGAACTCTTCAGCAGCGTTAAAGCCGATTGTTTCTGTGGTTCGCTGAAATCAGGACCATCGGAGCCAATCGCACTGAGAAATTCGTCGCGGTGCTGCGGCAGAAAAATTCTTTGCGGAATAGCGGAAGACTGGCAGACCTGCGTGAAGAGGGTGTCTGCTCCGATCGCCAACTGCGAAATCCCGCATAGAAAATGCCGAGGCTTCAGATTCAGCGAGCTACGCAGCTTGGCAATCTCGGCGGCAAGTTGTTTCCGGATCTCGACTTCACATTCAGCCGGGATCTGTCGAGATCCCGCAAATCCGACTTGAACGACGAGCGGAAATTCTGCCTTCGAGGAGTTTGAATGAGAAGTATTCATTTGTGTTTCCACTTGCCGTTGCCACGACCGTATGGGGCAAAAGTATCCCCTACGAGCGTGCAACCCGCAACTGCATGTGTTCAGCAGTTGGAGAAATTCGACGGTTCTGTGTCGATCGTGCTTCCGGGACGACGAAGTCTGGACCGAGATCAGCGTCGTTCGCAACGCATCGGCGGTTCTGCCGGGCCAACGGTTGGGAGACAAATTCAGAACGGCACGCCCTGCGTTCACTGTCAAAGGCACGTCATTGCTTTTAGTGCCAAACGCACACGCAATGCGACCGTGCCAAAGGCATACAAGGTGATAGCCCAGGGCAACGCCCCGGGAAAATGCTTATCCGGGTTTGTTGGACGGTATCGAGCGGCCTTCGAACCCTGTCGTTCGTAGCTGTCTGTCCTGGCACGCCACATCTTTGCAGGCAGTGATTCAACAACCAAGGGACTTTCAGGCAGATGATTCAGGCTCCAGCGAAGCGCCCCAACTGTTTCCGCCAGACTGCGTTTTTGTGGAATCGTTAACAGCTCGACGGGCGGCGTTTGGAATTCAAACTGACAAGCTGCGGGCGGTTCTCCCACGCCATCGCCATCAGAGACCAGTGAAGTTCAGTCCGGATGCGGACGACATTGCGACACCGAAGTGTCGCTTAAGTCATCCTGTTGATGCGGCGGACCTTGTTTTTCGTTGAACCAAAAGTTTGAAGATTTCTATGATCGTGACTGGTGTCAGGGCGAGCCCGTCGAAAGAGGCGGGATTCGGACTTTTGTCTTGATGCTGTGGCTGGAGTTGGAGATTTGAATTCCTGAGCGAATTGTTTGCTGAACCGAATCGAGTGTTCCCCATCCGGCTTC